>ONLO01000128.1 GCA_900318715.1 uncultured Eubacteriales bacterium
CCCCAGACGTTGATGGCCTTGTCAAAGCCGCGTTCGGCAATCTTGTTCCGGTGGTAGGCAATGTCCGCCGCAAAGTACGTCGGGTTGCCGTTCTGCCGGACCAGAACGTCGTCCTTGAGTTCGAGTTTGTCAATGTAGTCCTGCTTCTTGCCCTCTTTGAGCAGCAGCTCGGTCTGGATGTCCTTGTTGCGGTACCAGACGGCGCCGTCCTGCTCGTAGGTCAGGCCCCTGGCGGTCAGTTCGTCCACCGTGTCTTTGACCTGGCCGCTCTCGTGGAGCGTGCTTTCAAAGAACCAGGTGTCATAATGGATGCGGTATTTCTCCATGGCCGCCTGCATGCCCTTGATGTTGCGGGGCAGGGCAAAGTCAATGAGGGCGCGCCGGCGCTCCTCCTCGGGAGCGTTCCGGTACTGTTCGCCCGTTTCGGCAATGAATTCTTCCGCCAGGACCTTGATGTCCTCGCCCTGGTATGCGTCCTCCGGAAGCGTGACGTTCTCTTCGCCTTCGAAGTGCTGGCGGTACCGGACGTCCAGGGACAGGCCGAACTTCTCAATCTGGTTGCCCGCGTCGTTGACGTAGAATTCCCGCTCCACCTGGTAGCCTGCCCACTCAAGGGCTGCGGCCAGGCAGTCGCCCAGGGCGCCGCCGCGGGCGTTGCCCATGTGCATGGGGCCCGTCGGGTTGGCCGAGACGAATTCCACGAGGACCTTTTTGCCCTTGCCGAAGTCCGTTCTGCCGTAGGCGCCGCCCTCGCGGGACACGTCCAGAAGGACATCCGCGAAGTAGCGGTCATTCAGATAAAAGTTGAGGAAGCCCGGGCCCGCGGTCTCCGCGCGGTCAAAATAGGTTCCGGCAAGGTCGAGGCGTTCGCAGATGAGGTCGGCGGACTGCCGCGGCGCCATGCGGAACACTTTGGAATTTACCATGGCGGCGTTGGCCGAGAAGTCACCGTTCTTTTTGTCGTTCGGGACTTCAATTTGGAAGGGACGTAAATCGCCCTGGGGCAATTGTCCCTCCGCCGTCAGCTCTGCAATGGCGGATTCAATGGCAGCCCGGAGCTGCTCTCTTGCGGTGTCGGTGGTTCTGGACATTCAGAAGATCTCCTTGACGGTAATGTGTAGTTGGTTTTCCGAGACGAACCCGGCGTTGAAGTCAATGTCGTAGTTTAAATGCAGCGTGCCGCCGAACGTGCTCATGCGGGAGTCAATGCCGTTCGTGTAGACGCCCATCATCAGGCTGCCATGCGGGGTGTCGTAGTGGCACTCGTGGCGGCGGGCGGTCTCCAGCATGAGTTCAATGCGGTACTCGCCCTGGCGGGAAATGAAGACGCTGTCCGGTTCGGTCACCGTGAGTTCGGTGACGAAGCCGGTGAGCTCACCGGACTGCTCCAGGTAGCGGAGCACGTAGCCGGTGTCCGTCTTCTCCATGGTCCCGAAAACGGTCATGGTCGTGTCCGACGTGTCCCCGTCCACGGTGTGGATGTCATGGATGGTAATCTGGTAGTTGCGCTCCACGGGTCAGCTCCACTTCTCCTCGGCCAGCTCCAGAAGGCGGGCGCAGAGGTCCGGGTAGGAGACGCCGGCGGCGTCCATCATCTTCGGGTACATGCTGATGGAGGTGAAGCCCGGAATGGTGTTGATCTCGTTGAACAGCACGCGGTAGTCGTCCTTCGTCACAAAGAAGTCCACGCGGGAGAACCCGGAGCCGCCGAGGGCATGGAACACCTTGCGGGCGCTCTCCGCCACTTCCTTGCGCTTCTCGTCCGGAATGAGCGCCGGAATGTTCAGGATGCTGGCGGAGTTGTCGTACTTGGCGTTGTAGTCGTAGAACTCGTTGGCCGGGGTAATCTGGCCGGGAACGCCGGTCTCAATGGCGTCGTTGCCGAGCACGGCGCACTCCACTTCGTAGGCGTCAATGAACTCCTCGAAGAGGACGCGGGTGTCGTGCCGGAATGCCAGCTGCAGGGCGTCTTCCAGTTCGGCGCGGTCATGCGCTTTGGAAATGCCGACGGAGGACCCGGCGTTGGCCGGCTTGACGAAGATGGGGTATCCGAGCCGGTCCGCAATGGCGTCGAGGGTCTTTTCGCCGGTCTCGTAGTCGTGTTTGTTGATCCACTCCCACGCGGCCTGGGGAATGCCGTTTTGGTCCGCAATGGTGTTGGTGAAAATCTTGTCCATGGAGACGGCCGAGGAGGTCATGTCGCACCCGACGAACGGAATGCCTGCCATCTGGAACAGTCCCTGGATGGTGCCGTCTTCCCCGTTTTTGCCGTGGAGGACCGGGAAGGCTACGTCAATGCGGATGCGTTCCGGTGTTCCCTGGCGATTCACGACGATACCGTGCGCCGAGCGGTCCGGCGAAACCACAGCGGGGGTAATCTTCCCAGAGGTCAGCCACTGGTCGTTCGGCAGAAGGGCTGGATCGCCTTCGTAAAGATACCAACGGCCATCCTTGGTAATGCCCATCATCAGGATTTCGTACCGGTCGGCCGGAATGTTGGCCAGGACCGATGCCGCCGAGACGACGGAAACGTCGTGCTCGCTGGAGCAGCCTCCGAAGAGAACAAGTACTTTTTTCATCAATGGACCTCCCGACGAAAAATTATAACTAATAAATATTATCATAGAGCAGTACTGTTATCAATTGAAATTTCAAGTGACAAAGCAGGGTGGGTATGGTAAAATACATCTGTTTTCACGCAAAATACTACACAGAGAGGACGGGTCATTATGCTGAAAGAAGAAGCATTGCTTTCCCTCGTGAATTCTATAGAAGGAACCGCCGCGGCCGCGGGAATGAAGCCCATTGCCGAAAAGGGCGCTGCGGGCAAGAACACCATTCTTTCCGAAGAGGGCGGCAAGACGTCCGTCACCTACACCGGTGACCTCGGCGAAGTCGTTCTGGAACTGGAAGGCGTTGCTCTGAACGTGCTCTGCCGGAAAACGGATCAGACGGCTTCCAAGACCGTTTCCACGGAACTCTTTGACTACGACACCGACGGCTTCAGCGGCAAGGAAATCCGCTCCGTGGCCAATGAAATTTCCGAGAGCATCGGCAAATTCTTCGGCACCCATGTCGTCTACGCGGACAAAAAGGCCGGCAAAGGCGGGCAGGCAAACGCCAAAGAGGACGAAGGCGTGGTATATGCCGCTCCCGCAGCCGCCAAAGCCGCGGTCAAGCAGGCCAAGAAAGTGGCCGACAGCTTCGAACCCATCCATCTGGCACTCCGCATGGAATCCATTTACCCGGAACTCAAGGGCAAGGTGGAGGAGAACGTGGCCCAGTTCGGCCAGTTCCTGCCGGAAGAGTACTTTGAAAAGTACGGCACGGCGCCCATTATGGACTCCATCCGCAAGAACGACCGCGCCGTCCTGAAGCGCCTCTTCAAGGCCTTCAACACCTTCTATGACGAGGGCGAAAAGGACACGCAGAGCCTCATTGCGGTCTCCATCCTCGGCATGAACTTTGCGCAGGAGCCGGAGCTGCTCGAGAAGAACCTGAGCTTCATGAACGAGACCCTCGGCCCGACGGTCCAGAAGATTGTCGAGTACCTGCAGAAGGGCTCCGCCAAGCGGAAAATAAAGGCCTATGAGAACCCGAAGGCCTACAAGCCCGGTTTCCGGGAGCGGTTGAAGAAGAACGCCAGACGTTCCATGCTCGGCCAGTAAAAACGGTCCGGCGCCAACGCCGGAACCAAGCCGGACCCCGTTCCCGGCACCAATATTGTTCAGCAGAACCCCTGATGCAGCATGCAGTGTGCTTCATCAGGGGTTGTTTCTAAGTGGTTTTGTGCTATATTGGAAACTAACAAGTGTTAAGTTGGGAAACCACTGGAATTGGGAGGAAAATCTATGTCAGCAAAAACGACGGTCATGGTGCGCCATCTGAACGCGCCGTACCAGACGGAGAGCCGCACACAGTTCAAACCGCTTGGCGACGAAATGAAGCGGGAAATTAAAACCGCCATTGCCGAAATCTTCGACAAGGCCGGCGGCGCTTCCATGCTGAAGTCCAGCGGCGAAGTCTTCATCAAACCAAACGGCATTGACGGGCAGCCGTACTGCTACACCCGGCCGGAGGTGGTGGAGGCCGCCATTGAATACTGGAAAGAGCACGGTGCCAAAAAGATCTGGCTCTTTGAGAACTCCACGCAGAGCAATGCCACCCGGCTGGTCTTTGCCGTAGTCGGCTACGACAAGATCTGCAAGCGGACCGGCGCCGTCCCGGTCTATCTGGACGAGGACAAGACCGTGACGTACGCGTTCAAGGGAAGACCGCCGGTGGCGGACGACCCGGACGGCTACTTTGTCTCAACCTTTGATATGCCGAAGTTCGTCATTCACAACCTGATTGAAAACAAGGACAAGAACCTGTACATCAGCCTGCCGAAGCTGAAGACCCACTCCATGGCGGGCGTAACCCTGGGTGTCAAGAACCAGTGGGCGTTCCCGTCCCAGCCGTCGCGCGGGTTTGACCACAACTACAACCTCCACCACAAGCTGGCGGACGTTCTGAGTTATGTCCGTCCGGACTTCACCATTCTGGAAGGCGTGGAAGGCACCATCTACGGACACTATCCCGTAACCGCCCTGGCGGACGAGGCGGTGCTGCCGCTGAAAGTCCTGGTGGCCGGGAA
>ONLO01000129.1 GCA_900318715.1 uncultured Eubacteriales bacterium
AAGAGTACATCCCCTGTGACACGCTTCTGCTCTCTGTCGGTCTTATCCCTGAGAACGAGCTCTCCCGTCAGATCGGCCTTGAGATGGACCCCGTCACCCGCGGTCCAAAGGTCAACGAAATGCGGGAGACCTCCAAGCCCGGCGTCTTCGCCTGCGGCAATGTCCTGCAGGTCCATGACCTGGTCGACTTCGTGACCCAGGAGTCCCAGATTGCCGGCAAGGGCGCCGCTCAGTACATTGCAGGCGCCGAGAAAGCCGACTACGTCTACTGCAAGGGCATCAATGGGGTCCGCTACACGGTCCCGCAGCACATCAATGTCCATCAGAAGGAAGATGTCAAAATCTACTTCCGTGTTGCCAACGTCTACCGTGACAAACGCATTGTCGTTAAGAACGGTGACAAAGAGCTCTGGAACCGCAAGAAGATCAAACTTGCTCCCGGCGAAATGGAAAACGTCATCATCAAGGCCAAAGACCTAGCCGAAATGACGCCGGGCAGCGAAATTATTGTCAGCATTGAGGAGGCGTAAGATTATGAAAGAACGTAAGATTATCTGCGTCGCCTGTCCCCGCGGCTGTCCGGTCACAGTCACCATGGAAGACGACGGTACCATTACCAGCATTACCGGCAACACCTGCAAACGCGGAGACGAGTATGCACGTGCGGAAGTCACCCATCCGGAGCGCTCCCTGACCTCCACGGTCCGGGTCACCGGCGGCAACTCCTACGTTGTCCCCTGCAAGTCCAGCACTGCCATTCCGAAGGAACTGCTGTTTGAGGCCATGAAGGAAATCAACAAAGCAAGCCTTCCGGCACCGGTCCACATTGGGGACATTGCCGTGAAGAACATTCTCGGCACGGGCGCGGACATTATTGCCACGAACGAAGCCGACTAATCCTTCCATTTCACAATTCGGGGATCATGGAGTCCATGGTCCCCGTTTCTTAAAGGAGCCAGCTTCTTTATGTATTCGAAACGTACGACAAGACTGCTCAATACCATTGCCATTATTCTCATCCTGCTCGGCTTTATGCTCATGTATCTTCGGAGCAACATTGACTTTTCCGTCATTACGGCGCCGGTCGAACAGATTTCCGAGGCGCTGACCCAGGACCTTCAGAACGGCGGGGAGCCCGACCCGGAAGAAGCAGCCGCCGAGGAGGCGCGGAAAGAAGCTGAAGAGGCGCAGAAAGAGGCCGAAAAGCAAGAGGCCCGTGAGGCGCGGGAAGAGCAGATTGAAGACATCAAGGAAAAAACCGGACTGACCAAGGCCCAGGAATACTACATTAAATTCGCCACCTTCATTGAGTCCATGGAACGGAAAATTATGAACCTTCCGAACAAAGGACTCGTGGTGCTGGCGCTTTGGGTCCTGTTTACCGTGAAATCCTTTGTTGCCATTGTCCCCGTTTCGTTCACCTGTCTTCTGACCGCCATTATCTTCCCCATGTGGCTGGCCGTTCCGCTGAATATTGTCGGTGTCTCCATTATCTTTACCATTCGGTATTTCCGCGGGCAGCGGAAAGAATCCAACAGCATACGCCGGATCATCAACCGCATTGGGAACCTGAACGACCTTGTGGAAGACTCCAAAGACGGCACCGAACGGGGCAATCCGCGCGTGCTCTTTGCGCTGCGGCTCATTCCGTCCGTCCCCATCAACCCGGTCAGCCAGCTCTACGGCCACATGCAGTTCCCGTTTGCCAAATACCTGCTGCTCTCCAATCTCGGCTACATCTTCAAGCTGGTGGCTTTCACCGCCGTGGGCGCCAACATTGACGACCCGTTCTCCGGCGGCTTCTTCATTCCGGTCATCTTTATCCTCCTGTTCTCGGGGTTCGGCATCCTCCTGACCAATATCATCATCTGGTATCTTCGCCGGAACCGGCAGCTGGACTCGGACATTGAATGGATGGCCGTCGGACGGTACAGCACGCCGTACGGCACGGCGCCGTCGGTCTCCGCGCCGGAGCTGCGGCCCGGAACCGTGAATCCGCCCAGTGTGCGGGCCGGAGACATTCCGGTGCCGGAATGGGACCGCCAGGATGCGGTCAACAGCAACTCAAGGCTGGCCATCAAAGGCGATGACCGACACGCAGAGACGACCACATCGCATAAATGACCATAACGCATAAAAAATAAGCTGTCTTGGAACCGCGGTCCGAAGACAGCTTTTTCTTGGTCTTTTCTTCGTTTCTCAAACATTCATTTTAAGTAATTATAAGGTACCGGCATTAATTTTGGTAAAGACAATGGTCAGGAGCAGGAAAATCTGCGAAAAAATGTGGATTCCCTCCGCCTCCCAGTTCAGAGCGGCGCTGGACGCAAATTCTTCCTCCGAATGCTGGGTCCGGACCACGCCCATCAGGCAGAACCCGACAATGCTGAATCCGAGAAACACAATGGCCGGATGGCACATGACGTACTGCCGGAAAAACGAGCCGGACCGTGTCCCGGTCCGGAACATCAGGAAAAAGCCGATGACCATGAGCAGCAAACCAACCGCCATAAGCGGCCGGAACACCGTTTGGTTTTTGGTTACGCGTTCTTGTTTGCGGATGGCGGCAATCAATTTCCCAATGACCTGGAACAGAGCCGCCGCAAGGACAAAACCCACTCCTATGGCAAATACTACATTGCGGGTATCGGCAATCAGAATGCCCATACTGGACGCAAACAGCAAGACCGGAACAAGGTCTGTCATTGCCAGAGGGACCGAATTGCGTACGGAATGCATAGCCGTGACCTCCTTTTCATCTTCCCTATTAAACCTCGGACTCTTTACCACACTGTGAACAAGAGAAATCTTTATTGATTCTGAGAAAAGGATAGTGTACAATACAACCCTCAGGAATACCCTGCTTTTCAATTTTAAGAAGGTGTTATGATGAAGCGAAATTTCTTTCAGGAACTGCTGGATAAGCTGCAGTCTGCCGACCCTCAGACGCTGAACCAGATTGGCCGGATCAGCCGCGCCGTCAGTGCGTTTTCGGCCGGCGGTCTTGTGCTGCTGAAAGCCATGGACAATTCCAGTGTTCCGCGCCTGACCTATCTCGACCTCCTCAAGCTGTTTGAGGACAACAAGATTGCAGACTACCATCTGGATATGAGCAGCCGCCATCTGATGTTCCGCCGCCGCGGCAAAAATGTTACGGAAATGACGACGGTTCCGGATACCGCCCTGTTTCTGCAGGATGTTCATCAGAAAGTAAAGAATTACAACGACGAGCACCCGGAGAAACCCATTCGCATGGACTACACCCATGGTATTCCCACCTGGGTCATTGCGGCGCTTTCCGCTGCCGTCATTGCCCTCTACGTTTATGACGGATATCTTCTGGCCCGAAGCCAGAATGGCCCGGCCCTTCCGGTCATTAAGGAAGACCCGCGCCAGACCGGCTTCGTCCGTTCCAACTTTTCCATGGAACCGGCCGGCTCCACCACGTTTGAGGACGTGGCCGGAATGGAAGAGGAAAAAGAGGAACTCCGGGAAGTTGTTGAGTACCTGCGGGACCCGGAAAAGTTCCGTAAGCTGGGTGCCCGTGTTCCGAAGGGTGTCCTCCTGATCGGTCCTCCCGGCACCGGCAAGACCCTGCTTGCCAGAGCAGTTGCCGGAGAAGCCGGCGTTCCCTTCTTCTCCATTTCCGGTTCGGAATTTGTGGAAATGTTCGTCGGCGTCGGCGCAGCCCGCGTCCGCGACCTGTTCAAGAGAGCCAATGAATCGGCCCCGGCCATCATCTTCATTGACGAAATTGACGCCATTGCCCGCCGCCGCGGTTCCGACCTGTTCAGCGGTAACGAGGAGCGCGAAACCACGCTCAACCAGCTGCTGGTGGAAATGGACGGCTTTGCAACGGACAGCGGCATCATCCTCATCGGCGCCACCAACCGTTCCGACATTCTGGACCCCGCCCTGCTGCGTCCTGGCCGTTTTGACCGTCACGTGGCCGTCGGCTACCCGGACATTAAAGGACGGGAAGACATTTTGAAAGTCCACGCCAAAGGAAAACCGCTGGCCGAAGACGTCGACCTTGCCAGCGTTGCCAAATCCACCGTCGGGTTCACCGGTGCGGATCTGGAAAACCTGCTGAACGAAGCGGCCCTTTTAGCGGCCCAACGCCATAAGGACGCCATTGGCAACGAAGAG
>ONLO01000130.1 GCA_900318715.1 uncultured Eubacteriales bacterium
GAATGGAGTTGATGAACGCCGCGAATTTCGGGCTGAACGAGAAGAAGATGGCGAAGCCGGCGGCAATGCGGATGACGCGCGGGTCGTAGACCTTGGTCAGGGCAAGAACGCCGGTGTTTTCACCGTACGTGGTGTTGGCCGGAGCACCGAAGAGCGATGCAAGGGTCGTGGCAAGACCGTCGCCGGTCAGGGTCCTGTGGAGACCCGGGTCCGCAAGATAGTTGCGTCCGACGGTGGCGCTGATGGCCGAGATGTCACCAATGTGTTCCATCATGGTGGCCAGTGCAATGGGCGTTATGGCTATGATGGAGCTGATGATGAGCGAGGTGTTGCCGGCATAGACGCCGCCGAAGACCGTGGATTCCCAATGGATGGGGAAGCCGATCCAGGCCGCTTCCTTCATGGCCGTGAAGTCCACACCGCCGCGGATGAGGGCGACAATGTAGGAAACGACGACACCGAGGATAATGGGAATGATCTTGAGCATTCCGCGGCCCCAGATGTTGAAGATGATGATGGTGGCAAGTGCTACAAAGGCAACGAGCCAGTCCGTCTTACAGTTGGAGACCGCCGAACCGGAGAGTCCCAGACCAATGGCAATAATGATGGGTCCTGTGACGACCGGCGGGAAGTATTTCATGACCTTGCTGACACCGTAGGCTTTGATGAAGCCTGCCAGGATCAGATAGACCAGACCGGCACAGGCAACGCCTAAGCAGGCGTACGGAAGAAGCTGTGCCTGGGTGTGGATGCCGTCGCCGTCGAGCGGGGCAATGGCGGCATATCCGCCGAGGAATGCAAAGGAAGAACCGAGGAATGCCGGAACCTTCCTTTTGGTGATGAGGTGGAACAGCAATGTGCCGAGACCGGCGAAGAGCAGTGTCGTTGAGACACTCAGGCCGGTAATCAGCGGAACCAGAACGGTTGCGCCGAACATGGCGAACATGTGCTGGAGGCCGAGGACAATCATCTTCGGCGTGCCTAATGTTTTGGCGTCGTAGATAGCGGTTTCGTTATCTGCCATGGGATCCTCTCCTTTTCAAAAATACTGCATAAAAAAACAGCAGCGTCAAAAACGCTGTTGTCAAAAACAAAAACAGGAGACAGAAACACCAAGGCCCGAAACGGAATGAACCGAACTCATCCGCGCCATAGTATCTCCCCTTCCCGTTTCATTGTTTAAAATTTTACCATTCACAAAATCCATTTACAAGGTAAATTTGAACAGTTTATGAATTTTGTAAATCTTCGCTAAAAAGTAACCCGGCACATCAAAGCTTTGACGTACCGGGTAAGGGTTCTTCTGACAGCTGTCCGGGAAATTATTCGCGGCCCTTCAGCTCGGAATTGAGCAGATAGAGCGCACGGGGGTCATTGCCGAATTTGTCATATTTGGCAAGGAGTTCGTTGGCATTGACCTCTTCCTCTGCCTGCTCGGTGACGAACCAGTCAAGGAAGCGCATGGTGCGGTAATCCTTGACTTCTTCCGCCGCCTCATAGATGGTGTGGATGGAGTCCGTAATGAACTTCTCGTGCTCGAGTGCGGCTTCCAGCGGCTCACGGTCGTTTTTAAAGGAGCAGTCCGGTTTGGCAATGGCCTCCAGGGTAATCTTCTCCTGTTCCTCATGAAGATAGTTGTAGATCTTCATGGCGTGTTCCATTTCTTCGGCCGCCTGAAGCATGTACCAGTGGGCAAAGCCGTCCAGGTCCTGCTCGCTGAAGTAGTTTTCAATGTCCAGATAGAGATACGCCGAGAACATTTCCTTGTTGACCTGCTCGTTGAGAAGCTGTGCAACTTTAATTTCCATAAAACAAGTCCTCCTTGTGAATAAAGTACATTACAGCAAAGCCTATTATATCACGCTTTTTCCGGATTGGGTATCTTCTTCAGCGCGTCATCGAGGTCCCCTAAGTCTTCGGCCGGGAATCCGATGCGGCGGAGCATTTCCCGCAGGGTCCGGAGGCGGAAGAGCGGCTCTACGTTCCGGCCGTGGTCGCTGTACTCGGCAACGGCCCTGTCCAGAGCGGATCTCACCGGCGTCAGCAGCTCCGCAGCCTCGCCCTCCTGGCGGAGGAGATGCGCCACGGTGCAGTCCAGCGACAGAACGTCCGCCCGGTCAGCGTTCACAGTGCGCGGGCACACCGGGTCCTCAAAGCCCGTAAACGTCGGGACGCCGAAGAGGTCCTCCAGCCAACCGATGCAGTCGGGAATCCAGTCTGCGGTCCGCGCACAGACCGGCGTGTCGTTCATGTAGGGGTCTCCTGTGGCAAAGCCGTGGTTGCCGTATCCGTAGATGTGCGATTCAAATTCGATTCCGTAACGGACCAGTTCCTGTTCGAACCGGAGCGAGTCCAGCACCGGCACCGTCATGTCGGTGCGGGTGGCCGCCAGGAAACACGGCGGCGTGGACGCACTGACGTGCTCCACGGGCGCCGGCATGCCGGCGCCGCACATGTCCGCCGACTCCTGCGTGGTCACCGGATAAATGAGGACGGCGGCGTCCGGGCGGTTCCGGCCGATGGTGGCCCCGCAGGCGGCCAGATGCCCGCCTGCGGAAAACCCGATGACCGCAAGTTTGTCCGGCCAGAGGTTCCACTCATCCGCCTTGCCGCGGATGAGTTCCATGGCCTGTTCATAGTCCTCCATTGGGTTCGGCCAGTCTTTGAAGGCCCCGGTCGAGTACCGGAGCACAAAGGCCTGGTAACCGGCCTTGGCAAAGGCCAGCGCCACCGGCTCGGACTCGCGCTCCGAGCAGTAGTCGTACCCGCCGCCCGGAAGGACCAGAACGGCCGGCCGCCGTTTGGTCAGTTTGTGATATTCTCCGCCGGTTCCCTGCAGGACAGCCGTCAGGGTCACCCGGCGTTCTTCGTTCAGCGTCAGCGTAAGCAGATCCATAACGACGCCCCTTTCCGTTCTCCATCATACGCCAAATACGAAAAAAACGCTACATCGCCCCAGTGCCAATACCGCATGACAAACAGATTTAAAATGTTTCCCATGTATCAAAAACCGCAACAGGTGTGTTACACTAATATCGGCAAGGAGGAATGAACTATAAAAAAAGCCGTTATTA
>ONLO01000118.1 GCA_900318715.1 uncultured Eubacteriales bacterium
GACCTGGTCATCCAGCAGAGGGCCGGCAAACGTCTTTACCGCATTCTGGAGGAAGACGGGCCGGAGGCCTTTGCTGAACTGGAAAATGCGGTCAACGCGTCCCTGGACGTCCGCCGGACCGTCGTGGCCACCGGCGGCTCCGCCGTGTACTGGGAAGAGTCCATGAACCACCTGAAAAGCATTGGAACCGTCGTGTACATTATGACCGACTACGACGAACTGAAGCGGCGGATCGGGGACTTCGCCACCCGGGGCATCTACCTGCCGGAGGGCATGAGCTTCGAGGACCTTTACCGGGAGCGGACGCCGCTCTACGAACGCTACGCGGATATTACGGTGCAATCGGGAAACGGACCCACCTGGGAAACCGTTGAACGCATTGCCACCGCCATAGACTATTACCGGGAAGAAGAGAAAAAGGACTGACCGTTCGGGTCAGTCCTTTTGTTATGGCTGTGGTCAGCTGGAGACGCTGTCTTTCAGGATGACGTCGTGGGAGCCTCCTTCCACAATGGACGTGGAGGAGACGACCGTCAGCTTGGCTTTTTCTCTCAGCTCCGGAAGCGAAAGGGCACCGACGTTGCACATGGTGGAGCGGACCTTGGCAAGGGAGGTATAGACACCGTCCTTGAGGGCTCCGGCGTACGGGACGTAGGAGTCCACGCCTTCTTCGAAGGAGAGCTTTCCGGCGCCGCCGAGGTCGTAGCGTTGCCAGTTGCGGGCGCGGTTGGAACCTTCGCCCCAGTACTCTTTGACGTAACGGCCGTTAATGCGGATGCGCTCGGTGGGAGACTCGTCGAACCGGGAGAAGTAACGGCCCAGCATGAGGAAGTCCGCGCCCATGGCAAGCGCCAGGGTCATGTGGTAGTCCTGGACAATGCCGCCGTCGGAGCAAACCGGAATATAAATGCCGGTTTGTTCATAGTACTTGTCACGCTCGGCACACACGTCAATGAGCGCTGTGGCCTGTCCGCGGCCAATGCCTTTGGTCTCACGGGTAATGCAGATGGAACCGCCGCCGATGCCGACTTTGACGAAGTCGGCTCCGCAGTCCGCCAGGAAGCGGAAGCCTTCGCCGTCGACGACGTTTCCGGCGCCGACTTTGACGCTGTCGCCGTATTTGGCGCGGATCCAGGCAATGGTGCGCTTCTGCCACTCGGAGAAGCCTTCGGAGGAGTCAATGCAGAGAACGTCGGCTCCGGCTTCCACCAGGGCGGGGACGCGCTCTTCATAGTCCCGGGTATTAATACCGGCGCCGACGACGTAGGCTTTGTTGTCGTCGAGCAGCTCGAGGGCGTTTTCTTTGTGCGCTTCGTAGTCTTTGCGGAAGACGAAGAAGGTGAGGTGGTCATCCGCGTTGACGAGGGGGAGAGCGTTGAGCTTGTTCTCCCAGATAATGTCGTTGGCTTCTTTGAGGGTCGTGGTGTCCGGTGCGGTGACCAGGCGGTCACGGGGCGTCATGAAGTCCCGGACTTTGGTCATGGGGTCCATACGGCTGACGCGGTAGTCCTTGCTGCCGACAATGCCGAGCAATTTGCCGTTTGCCGTGCCGTCTTCCGTAATGGCGACCGTGGAGTGGCCGGTCTTCTCCTTGAGGGCAAGGATGTCGGCCAGGGTGTCGTCCGGCGTCAGGTTGCTGGTGGACGTCACAAAGCCCTTTTTGTAGTTCTTGACGCGGGAGACCATGGCGGCCTCGTTCTCAATGGACTGCGAACCGAAGATAAAGGACACGCCGCCTTCCTTGGCCAGGGCAATGGCCATGGTGTCGTTGGAAACCGCCTGCATAATGGCGCTGACCATGGGAATGTTCAGCGACAGGGCAGGTTCCTCACCTTTGCGGAACTTGACCAGCGGGGTGCGCAGGTCGACGTTGGCCGGAATGTTTTCGGCCGAGGAGTAACCCGGAACCAGCAGGTACTCACCAAACGTGCGGGACGGTTGATCAAAGAAATAAGCCATAGAATAACTCCCTCTCCAAAGACTTATGAAGCGTATAGAAGCGTAAAAGGTATTTTTAAAATTATAGTAAATTACAGGGAAATGTCAATTGACTTCCCGGCCTAAATTTCGGGCTGGTTTCCGTTCTTTTTTCGGCAATCTGCAAGTGAAAAAGGCTGCCCCGTACGGGACAGCCTTTTTGGTTTGGTCAAACGGCTTATTTCTTGGCAGCCGGTTTCTTGGCAGCAGCCTTCGGAGCAGCGGCTTTCTTCTCAGCAGCCTTCTTCGGGGCAGCAGCTTTCTTCTCAGCGGCCTTCTTCGGAGCAGCAGCCTTCTTCTCAGCGGCCTTCTTCGGAGCAGCAGCCTTCTTCTCGGCAACCTTCTTCTCGGCAGCGGCCTTCGGCGCAGCAGCTTTCTTGGCAGCAGGCTTCTTGGCGGCCGGCTTCTTGGCAGCAGCTTTCTTGGCGGCCGGTTTCTTGGCGGCCGGTTTCTTGGCGGCTTTCTTGGCAGCCGGTTTCTTGGCGTTGGCAGCGTTCAGAATGGCAAGGCAATGGTCCGTGCTTCCTTCCACGGAAATGAGGTTGCTGAACAGGGCGTCTGCAGCGTCAATCTTCTTCGTGAAGATGTCGTTCAGGACTTTGGCGGAAGCGGAAACGGCAACGGTGTGGTCTTTGTAGTCATACGGCTCAACGGCATAGTTGCCGCCGATGTTGGCAATATAGAACGTACCGCCGCAGTCTTCGTCGGTCATGGTGACCTGCATGGCAAGGTCCTGCGGAAGAGAAGAATTGTCTACCTTAGCGAGCTTTTTGGCAAATTTCTCAAACTGTTCCTGAAATGTCATAGTGTGAATACCTCCTGAGTAACGTGTGAAATGAATGTGTGAAATCTATGTTATTCGGCGGCTGCGGCTTCTTCTTCCGCGGAGCCGTCCGAGACAATGTTCTCGGCGGACAGCATGCTGTCGGCACCGGCCGTGCTGTTCGAAGCGTTCATGTTGGCAATGACGCGCTCGGCGAACTTCTCAACGCGGCTGCGGACGCGCTTGGTCCAGTGGCCGGAGGCCTCGGCCAGGGAGTCGGCCTTGGTAATGCTGTTCTCATAGTCCGTGTAGGCTTTCGTGGAAAGCTGTTCGCGGATGGTGGACTTCCAGACGGGCTCCTTGGCAATTTCCTTCATGTACATGATGTGGTAGCCGTAGTCCGTCTTGATAATGCCGGTGTCACCGACTTTGCGGCCGGCTTCGAAGCACCAGTCCAGGAACTCCGGAACGTAGCTGGAAGTCGGGGTGACATTCTCGTAGAGACCGCCGTTTTCGGCAGAACCGGTGTCCTCGGTCTTGGCCGTGGCCAGCTCGGCAAAGTGGGCGTCGGTGGGGGAGCTGTTCTTCCACTCAGACAGCGTATCCTGGGCCAGTTTCTTGGCTTCGGCATCGGTGTGCGTGGTGGATTCGGACCCTTCTGTGGCTTCCGCGTCGTCGGAGACCATGTAGAGGATCTGACGGATGGAGACCGGATAGGTGTTGTCTTTGGAGGCCATCTTCGTCTTCAGAAGGACGAAGTAGGACTTGAGGCCGGTGTCGGCCTTGACGGCAAAGACTTTCTTGTCACCGACCTTGGTGTCTGCACTGTAGGCCCAGTCGGCAGCCTTTTTGCTGACGCTGCCGGAGATGGTCTCATAAGAGGCATCCGCCATGGTGGTGTAGGTGTCGTTGTCTTCGTAGTAACTCTTGTAGTCCTCCGCGGCATTTTCCACGGCAAGGCTGGAGAAGTTGTCCGCCGTTGCTTTTTCCAGCATGGCATCGGCCTTGGCCTTCAGTTTCTGGTTGGCCTTGGTAATTTCTTCGTCCTTGGTCTTGTCATCGGCGGTGAGTTCCGGGGAGAAGCTGAAGTAACGGAGCGAAACCTTGGTGTAGTCCTGCGGGTTTGCCTTGTACTCGGCCGTAATGTCGTCTTCCGAGACCTTGTCGGCATACTCTTTCTGCTTGTCCTTGAGGAAGTCGCCTGCCACGGTCTGCTTCTCATAGATTTTCTTGAGAAGGCCTTCGGTCATGCCGCGTCCGTAGTTGGTGCGCAGGTATGCGTCCAGCGAGTAGTTGTTGTCGGCCGCCGTCTGGCGAAGGTCTTCAATGAAGTCCGACAGCTCCCGCTTCTCGGCTTTGCTCATCTTGTAACCGGCCTTCTTGGCAAGGTTATAAGTGGCGGTGTATTTCTGAGCGGTCTCAATGGAGGTCTGCTCAAAATAGTCTGCCCAGGTCGGTTCTTTGCCGTAGGACTTATCCACGGAAAGGTCCGAGCCGGCCGGTGCGGTGAACTTCTGGTTGGCCGGCGTCTTCGTGTGGTCGAAGCCGGTGACCATGGCGCCTGCGCCGGTGCCGTAGTACGAACCGTAATAGGATTCATACTGCTGGGACATGTTGCTGTAGTAGTTGTACAGGGAACGGTAGTAGTACTCATATTCGGCAACGTTGACTTTGGAGCCGTCCGCAACTTTCACGGCCGTGAAGGCGCGGTTCGGGAATCCGAAGAACCAGCCGAAGAAAATGAGCAGGGCCAGAAGAATAATGCAGATGGGGAGAAGGATCCGTGCGCGTTTGTGCGCTTTGGATTCATTCGCCTTTTTGGCTGCGCGTCGGGCTTCTTTTTCCGCCTGTTTGCGGGCAGCTTCTTCCACACTGGCCTTGCGCTTCTCGCGGGCGCGTTCGGCGCTGGACTGTTTGCTGAGTTCCTGTCCGGTCTTTTTCTCGTCTTCCATAGGATATCCTCCTTCAAGAATATGGGAAACAAATTCATCCAAGATAGGTTTCGCAAAAACCCATCTAAAATTTAATATGTATTCTATAACAATTTATCTAAAGACTCAAGCCAAAAACCGCATTTCGAGCGTTGTTCCATTGTAGAAGATTCCCACATTTCCGTGAAACTTTTTGTGCAACACGGGCAAGAGCGTTGGCGGGGAGGGGACATTGGTTGAAAAACCATGTTTGGGGGTTTATCATAGTACAAGTTTGAAAATGAACAAAGGAGCGGAAAGCACCATGAAGAAGTACACGGAAATGTCCCGCGAGGAGCTTCTGGCGGAACAGAGTGCGGTCAAGGCACAGTACGACGCCTACAAAGCGGAGGGACTGAGCCTCAATATGGCGCGTGGAAAACCCAGCAAGGAACAGGAGAAAGTTTCGCTCCCGGTCCTGGACGTCCTCAACTCGAAATCCGACTTTTCCAACGACGAGAACGTCGACGTCCTGAACTACGGCAATCTGGAAGGACTCAAGGAGTGCCGCATGTTTTACAGCGACCTCCTCGGTGCGGATCCGGACAAGATCATCATCGGCGGAAACTCCAGCCTGAGCCTCATGTTTGACTACATTATGCAGTGCTACGCCAAGGGCGCGTCAGAGGAGACGGAACCCTGGATTTTACAGGGCGATGTAAAATTCCTCTGTCCGGTTCCCGGTTATGACCGGCATTTCGGCATACTCGAGTACATGGGCATAGACATGATCAATGTCCCCATGACGGACGAAGGCCCCGACATGGATGTCGTGGAAGAACTGGTCAAGGACCCCATGGTCAAGGGCATGTTCTGCGTTCCGAAGTACTCCAACCCGACGGGCTGCACGTATTCGGATGACGTGGTCCGCCGCATTGCCGCCATGGATACGGCGGCGCCGGACTTCCGGGTCATCTGGGACAATGCCTACTGCATCCACGACTTTGACGAGCACGGCGACACGCTTCTGGACATTATTAACGAGACGGTCAAAGCCGGCCACCCGGAACGGGCGGTCGAGTTTGCCTCCACCTCCAAAGTGACGTTCTCCGGTTCGGGCATTTCGGTCATTGCGGCCAACGAGCCCAACTACAGCTGGATCAAAAAGCGCCTGGTCAAGCAGACCATCGGATCCGACAAGATCAACCAGCTGCGGCACTCCCGGTACTTCCAGAACTTCAAGGGTGTACACCGGCACATGATGGCTTTGGCCGCCATCATCAAACCCCACTTCGACGTCGTCCTCACGAAGTTCGACGAAGAGCTGGATGGTCTCGGCATTGCCCGCTGGACCAAGCCGAACGGCGGCTACTTCATCAGCCTGGATGTCATGGAGGGCTGCGCACAGCGCACCTGGGACCTCTGCAAGGAGGCCGGCGTAACGCTGACCAACTGCGGCGCCACGTTCCCGTACGGGAAAGACCCGAAGGATGAAAACATCCGGATTGCCCCGACGTATCCCAGCCTGGAGGAGCTTGCCAAGGCCACGGATGTGCTCATGACGAGCATAAAACTGGCGTGTCTGGAGAAGCTGCTCGCCGCGTAAAAACGGAAGAATTCAGAAGAGGTCCGAACCCGTTCCGGGAACGGGCCTTCTTTATTGTAAATTGAAATAATATGTGCTAAAATACGTAGACAAATCCGAAGCAAAGCATTTTGTGTTAAGGAGATCTTACAATATGAGTTCTTTACATGACCTTCTGGAACAGCAGGACGCGGAGCCGCGCGGTTCCAACATCAACTGGCCCATTGTCGTGGGCGCCATTTTCCTGGGCCTGACCCTGGTTGCCGTGCTCATCCTCGGCATCATTCTCCTGGACAAGGCCGCCAACAAGGCCGTGGAAACCCTGAACTATGCCAATGAGAGCATGCAGAGTCTGAGCCAGGTCTATGACGAGAACCAGGAAGTCGTGGACGCTTACGGCCAGATTGTGGACCAGTACGTCAGCGGCGGCACGCTCGTCGGACCGGCTGCGGCCGGCGAAGGCGCCGAAGAGGACATGGCCGGCGCCATGTACACGCCCGGCAAGGTCAAGGGAACCACCTATACGAGCTCGTTCTCCGGCATTACTTTTGCCGCTCCGGGCAACTGGTCCGTGGCAGCCGGCAACGGTACCACGTCCGCACCGGACCTTGTGGCGCGCAACGCCTCCGGTACCATGTCGGTGAAAATCCAGTATTTTGAACTCAATGACGACTTCTCCAGCGCCAAGGACGTCGTCGGCGCCCTCAAGGCACAGGTGGAAGAGACGGTCACGGACGAGAGCGTCAAGGCCAACGTCGGCGGCAACAACTGCAAGGGCTTCATCTTCCAGGGAAGCAACGGCGCGGACACGGCGTACACCGAAATCCTCGGCTGTGACCTCAACGGCTTTGCCATGGTCATCCAGATCATTGCGCCGAAACCGTCGGACCTCAACACCGTCCTGGACATGTTCTCGTAAGTATGGAATTATTAGAGTATTTGGTAAACGGGCTGAAGGATGAATGTCCTGACGCCCGTTTCTTTCAGAACATCTGGCTTGACTCGAAGCGGGGCAAAGGAGCGAAGGCAGACCTTATTGTGCTGCATGCCTCCGGGCTCTACCTCATAGAGCTGGAACATCAGCCGGGCCGCGTCTACGGCAACGGCAAACGGATGAACTGGGTCCTGCGCAAAGACGACGGGACCACGGCGTTCTTCCCGAACCCGGTGGTCCGGGTGAAGAAGAGCGCGGAACTGCTGGCCCGCAAGTGCAACGGCACGGGAGACTACATTCAGCCGGTGGTCGTCTTCAGCGAAGAGTCCCTGCTGTCCCAGGTGCCGAAGGACGGCGACGTCCGCATCTGCAACGCCGACGACTTCCCCATTATCCTGCACATGCAGAAAGGTGGCCGCGCCCGCGTTCCGGCGGAGCTGCGGGACACTTTTGCCAAACAGCTGAAAATGCTGGAACTGTTATCCAAATAAGAGAGGAGTGTCCGACATGAACGAAACCATCCAGAAGCTTCAGAAGATTATTGACGAGAGCAGCCGCATTGTCTTTTTCGGCGGAGCGGGCGTTTCCACTGAGAGCGGAATTCCGGATTTCCGTTCCGTCGACGGCCTCTACAACATGGAGTACAAGTATCCGCCGGAGCAGATCATCAGCCACAGCTTTTTCCGCCGCAACCCGGAGGAGTTCTACCGGTTCTACAAGGACCGTATGCTCATCTCCGGCGCCGAGCCCAATGCTGCGCACAAAAAGCTGGCGGAGCTGGAAGCAGCCGGTAAGCTGACCGCGGTCGTCACCCAGAACATTGACGGCCTGCACACGGCAGCCGGCAGCAAAACCGTATACGAACTCCACGGCAGCACGCTGCGCAACTACTGCATGTCCTGCGGCAAGTTCTTTGACTTCGACTACATCAAAAACAGCGAAGGCGTCCCGAAGTGTGACGAATGCGGCGGGACCGTCAAGCCCGACGTGGTCCTCTACGAAGAGGGGCTGGACAACGCGGTCATTGAAGGCGCTGTCCACGCCATTGAGCGGGCGGACACCCTCATTATTGCCGGCACGTCGCTGGTCGTGTATCCGGCCGCCGGCCTCATCAGTTACTTCCGAGGCAAACACCTGGTCCTCATCAACCGGGACCCGACCTCGGCCGACAGCAAGGCCGACCTCGTCATCCATGACAAAGTCGGCGAAGTCCTGGGCCAGATTGAAGTCCGCTGAATCCAACAAGAATATGAAAATAAGGCAGTCGTATCGTCCCGGGCGATACGGCTGCCTTTTGGTTATGCAAATTCTGTTCTTATTTGATCAGTTTCCAGGTTCCGATGATGGGAATGTCTTTGGCCAGGCCCCGGGCGGCATTGGAAATGCCGATCATCCAGAAGATGAAGGAGACAATGGTCCCAAGGAGGAAGATGCCGAGGACAATGACGCCGAGCGCCGTGCCGACGCGCCAGCAGAGCCAGGTGAGGATGCCGGCTACAATGACATAGACCACGTTGTAGATGAGGAGGTCTATGGCCTCGGAGACATGAAAGCGCGCAAACTTGGAGTTCGGCGCACAGATAATGGGCACCAGCAGGAAGATGCCAAGGTATCCGAGAACGGCAAAAATGCGGTTCTGCTCAATGTCTTCGGAATCATAGTCTTCGGTCTGGTCGGAGGCGCTGTTGAATTTGTCCACGACCTTGGCTACGGCGTCGGACGCGGTGGTCTCTTCCGCTTCGGCGGCGCACTTCGGGCAGATGCCGTACTCGTCGAGTTCGGTTCCGCAGACTTCACAGTATGCCATTATTGGCCACCTCCCACATAAATGTAGTCTTTGCTGACCTGCATGGTCGGTACGTCAGCCATTTCGCCGGTCGGGTCATAGTCAATAATGGAGTCGTTGTTTCCGTTGTTCAGAATAATGTAGACCATGCCGGGCTTCTTCGGGTCAATGTTGTGGGCCTTCAGAATGTCCCCGAGGACGGCAGCCTGCGGGGTGTTGCCGTTCTCATTGTTCGGGACGGCTTCGTCCGGATTGGCTTCCTCCGGTTTGGCTTCCTCCGGTTTGGCTTCGTCCGCTTTGGCGGTTCCGTCCCGCTGCGCCGCAAACGCGCTGTACAGGGTCAGGAACTGTTCGTACGAGGTTATTTCTTCCGGGTTCTCCATGACCCGGGTGGGCACCGGCTCTTCCGGGGTCTTCTCCTTCAGGTAGTCGGAAATGTTCCGGAGTTTGCCGAGGTCCCGGTAGGAGTCAATGTCAAAATAGGAGACCAGGCCGCCGCTGTACTCGTCGGCTTTCTGCAGGTACTTGGCCTGATGGCTGTTGAAGTAGATGTAGACGCCGGAGAGCAGGAGAGCGGAGAGCAGGACCTCAATGAGGAAGAAGAGAATGGACGCCCGGCTGAAATTGATCTTGTTCCGGTTCCGGGCGCCGCCGAGGGCCCAGACGAGGACGCAGAGGATGTTGATGCCGGGAATGAGCATGAGGACATAGGCGCCGAGGAACCGGGCGGTGGAGTAGACCTCTCCGTAATGGCGGCGGTTCCGCTTCTGCTGCTTCTTGGTCAGTTCCGGCGGCTTGCCGGCCACCACGGTGCCTTCCTGGGCGCCGCCGGCCGCGGCCGCACCGACCGCAACCGCATTCTGGTGAATGGCGGCTTCGGCCTGTTTGCGCCGGGCCTGTTCCAGCTCCTTCTGCTGTTTGGCCCGCGCCTTTTCCTGTTCCTTCTGCCGTTTGGCAGCTTTTTTGACGGCGTCTTTGGCCTGCCGTTCCGCCGCCGGGTTCTCTTCCACCACGGCGGGAGGCGGCAGCGGTTCCATTTCCTCCGTCAGGACGACCGGCTCGGTGTCCGGCTTGTTCGTGTCTTTGTTTGCCATACCATGACCTCCAGGAACTGTAAATTCGTTACCAATATTTTACCGTTGTCAGGGCGGAAATACAAGGCGCACGCAGTTGTACGAACCAGATTTCTGTGCTACAATTCAGATGAGATTGTATAGTATACCATATGACATTGTACCGGACTTAATGAAACCTGTCACAACCGCAAAGGAGTAGAACGAAATGGCCTCGGATTTCTCTTATATTTTTGAAGACGTCGGCGGCGTACTGGAAGCCTTTGAATCCATGAAGCTTCCCGCCTGGGACGCACTGCCGGACCTTCCGCTTTACATGGACCAGGTCATGGTCCTCATGGACCGCTTTCTGCGGGTGGACGTTCCCGGCGCGCCGGAGCAGGACGACAAGGACAGCCGCATTCTGACCTCCTCCATGGTCAACAACTACGTCAAGATGGGCATTATGCCGGCGCCGGAGAAGAAGAAATACGGCCGGACGCATCTTGCCTATCTTCTCATGATCTGCATTCTCAAGCAGTCGTTCTCCATTCCGGTCCTCGGCATGTTCATTAACACCAATGTGGAGGAAATGGGCATTGAAGCCTTCTACAACCTGTTTGTGGAGAGCTATGAAGAATACTACGGCATGTACATCCGCAGCCTCATCAATGTCTACGACGACATCTTCCACAAGAAGGGGGCGGAGGCGGACCGCGTGCGCAACGAAGCCGTCATGAGCATTGCGGCGGTGGCCTGCGCCAACGCCGGCAAACTGACCTGTGATACGGCGGACATTGTCATCAGCCAGGCCGAAGAGGCCCGCAAAAAGGAAAAGAAGTAAGAACACGAAAGCCTCCCGGACGCGCCGGGAGGCTTTATTTACGGGAGCCGTTTCGGGTCCACGCCGCTGTTCTTCACGCGCTCCCGGAATTCCTTCCGGGCCGCCTCGTCCATTTTGACCGGCAGGACCGGGCTGTCAATGACCTTGCAGTCGGCCAGGTACTTCTCCGGGTGCTTCCGCGCTTTCCGGATGAACGCGAAGGTGGTGTCTTCGCCCTCCTCCGCCAGCATGACCAGCAGCTTTTTGAGGATGGCCTGTGTGTTCGGATGCATGAGCTTTGAGTAGTCAAAGAGGCCGAAGTATTTTAGGGGAACCTGGTCCGTATAACGCTCCCCCTGGTAGACTTTGCTGGCCGCCACCCGGTCACAGAACATTTCAATGACGTACTGGAGCGGCATTTCGACCGGAACCAGTTCGAAGGCGTTCAGAGAGTTGTCAAACCAGTACTCGAAGTGGTGCCGGTTGCGTCCCCGGTGGTGCAGCCAGGCGTCGGAGTAGCCCTTGTCCTTGCGCTCGCCGACATTGGGACTGCGGTGCCCGCCCTGGTAGTATTTCACGCCGTTCCAGAACTCAACGGGCGCGTATTTGGAGAGGTCGTGCTTCAGACCCTGCAGGGGAATGCCCGCTTTGACGCAGTGCTGGAACACCAGCCAGCGGTGCTGGTTGATGGTCTTCAGATGATGCCGCGCATTGTACAGGTAATTGGTCATATCAACCCCTCTTTCCGGAACACCGACATTATAACATAAAGCCCCGGTTTGTTGTAGAAAAACAAACGTGAATTTTGGCACGTTCCCCACTTGACGGGAGGGCGGAATTATAAGATGATAAATGTGTAAGTAGTATTTAAAACCACTTGAGGAGGTTAGTGAAATGAGTAAGGCTTTAATTGCTTACTTCTCGTGCACCGGCACCACGGCAAAAGTGGCATCCGCCCTGGCCGAAGCATCCGGTGCCGACCTGTATGCCATCAAACCGGAGGTTCCGTACACGCTTCAGGATCTGGACTGGAACGACAAGAATTCCCGCAGCACCATGGAAATGGACGACCGGACATCCCGTCCTGCCCTGGCCGACTGTGACGCGAACGTGGAAGCCTATGACACCATCCTGCTCGGATTCCCGGTCTGGTGGGGAAGAGCGCCCAGCATTATCAACACCTTCCTGGAAGCCTACGACTTCACCGGCAAAACGGTCTATGCGTTCTGCACCTCCGGCGGCGGCGGAGTCCGCGAAGCGGAGAAGGACTTCTACATGACCTATCCGAAAATCAACTGGCAGCGCGGCGAAAACCTGAACGGCAAGTTCAC
>ONLO01000100.1 GCA_900318715.1 uncultured Eubacteriales bacterium
GATAGTTTTAAGAAGGAGTAAGTGACTTATGGGTTGGACATATCTTGGAATTCTGACGCTGGCAGCGCTCATTGCCTGCTGCTGCGGTTTTAAAAAGTATGTATGGTTCCTGTCCATCGGCTACGGCTTTGCCATTGCCGTCATCGGCATTGTCCTCATCGTCTTCGGCGCCACCGGGAAACTGGCCGGCTCCATAGGCGTCTATCTGTTCAGCGCGCTGTTCGTCCTGTACGGCGCCCGGCTCTCCGGGTTCCTGCTGCAGCGGGAGCTGAAGAACGCCGCCTATAAGAAGACCCTGGACACGGTGGCCAACGACGACAAAGTCCCAGTCTTCGTGAAGTTCTTCATGTGGATCTTCGTCTCCGTCCTCTACGTCATGCAGACCTCTCCGGTCTACTTCCGCATGTACAACGGAGACCCCACGGTCGTTCTGGTCTGGGTCGGCCTTGCCCTTTCGTGCATCGGCCTTCTCATTGAAACCTTTGCCGACCTGCAGAAATCCGCCCAGAAGAAACTCCGCCCGCAGATGGTGGCCACCGAAGGCCTGTACAAGCTGGTCCGCTGCCCGAACTACTTCGGCGAAATCCTGTTCTGGACCGGTGTCTTCCTGTCCGGCGTAACCACGTTCTGCAATGTCGGCCAGTGGATTGTTGCCGTGCTCGGCTACATCTGCATTGTCTACATCATGTTCAACGGCGCCCAGCGTCTGGAGAAACGCCAGGTCCTGCGTTACGGCAAGAGCGAAGCCTACAACGCCTATGCCAACAAGACTCCCATCATCCTGCCGCTCATCCCCATCTATCACCTCAACAACATTGAGAAACTGCTGGCGGAAGCGGAGAAGAAGGCGGACCAATGACCGAACAGTTGCTGAGCATTGTGGACGCGGCGTTCCCGCTGACGGAACAGCCGGCGTCGGAATACGCCAAACTGAAGGCCAGGGGCATGACGTTCCGCATCCGCACCTATAAAGCGGACGGATTCGGCTCCCTGTCCCTCATGGAGGCCTCCGGTATGATGGGCCTCATGAAAATGGACACGCTGATCCTGACCCCGCTTCTGCGCGACGTCCCCCTGCTGTCCTATGACCGCATCCATGCGGCCGGAAAAGATACCATTTTGTGCGATGTACTGGACACCATGACCGGTCCCTACACCGGGACCGAACTGGTCGACGTCATCCAGTCAGCGGCCGGGCTGCCGGACTATGACCTCGGCACGCACTGGTATGACACACTCCGGCTGCCCGGCGTCTTCGGCAAGACCGGCGGCAAAAAACAGACCGCCGCGTTTGACGATCTTGCCGTACGGTTTATGACTGCCTATGTGGACATGGCCAAAGCCGCGCCCGCGGCGGACCCGGCGGAGAAGCGCGCCAAAACGAAAGTCTATGTGGACGGACTCCTGTCCCACGGCGGTCCCTCCACGGACGTCTTCGTCAAAGCCTTCGGCAAAGAGAAGACCGAAGACCTCTACCACCGCGTCCTCTTCGACGCATAACAAAAGAAAAAGAGCACTCCGGAAGGAGTGCTCTTTTTTTGGGTTGGCTTATTTCAGTTTCTTCGTGGCGCGGCAGCGGAGCACCGGAAGACCGACGGCGAGGAGTCCCCAGATGATCTGGAACAGAACAATCTTGAGGTCCGAAATGCCGAGCAGGCCGGTGCTGGAGGTGGCGCCGAGGATGACCGCAAGGATGACGGCCAGAATGGAGTAGGCAAACGCCAGGATGTTGTTGATGGAGACGCCGTCGTAGAGGCGGCGGGCTTCGTACAGCATCCGCATGGAGGCGGTCACCGTGCCGTTGTGGAGAAGACCGGCGTCGGAAGTGTAGGTCTCCGCCTCCAGGTAATCTTCCACTTTGTCGCCGGCGGCCGGGCTCAGGACCTTGACCGCCGTCTTCGGCAGCTTGTAGTACCTGCAGATCATGTCCTCGTTGATGTTGCAGTCCGTGTTGTGGACGAGCACCGTAATGCCGGAACGGTCCATGTGCCGCAGGCACGGCCGGAGCATTTTGACCGGACGGTACTTGATGACGAACATGGCCGCCACTTTTCCGGCAATGGCCAGGTACATGACCTTGCGGTCGTTGTGTGTGTACTGGGCTTCAAATTCCTCGGTCGGCACATCCACATTGTGCCCGGTCATGAGGGCGCGGTTGCCGAACAGGACACGGCGGTCCCGGATCCAGGCGGAGAGGCCGAGGCGCTCTTCGTAGGCCAGCGTTTCCACCGGCGGGAGCAGGTCGTTCTTGCCGAGGATGGTGTTTTCAAAGACGTCCGTCAGCGGGCCCTTCGACTCGATGACCAGCGCGGCGGCGTACAGGATGGCGTCGTCAATGCGCATATTGTGGAACGTCTTAATGCCGATGATGGTGGTAGTTCCGCGCGGGAACAGGTCCGTACTGTCAATGGCGTACGTGTTGACGTAGGCGCTCTCCTCCACCGCGCGGTGGCCGAGGATGGCCGAGCCCTTGCGGCTGAAGAGGGAGTCGTCGAGGAACAGTGCAATGTTGGAGGCCACCAGAATGTAGGCCGGAATGGCAATGCAGCAGATGACGGCGAATCCGGACAGGGCCACGGCAAAGCTGTGCTTGACCAGGCCGAAGATGAGTGCGTACAGAACGGCCACACCCAGAATGATGAGGGTGGGCTTTTCGGCGTAGTAGTCCGCCGGGTCATCCGCGAAGGAATTGCGGATGAATTCGGTCGGGGTCTTGATCTTGCCGTTGTAGCAGATGACCGAGTCGTCCATCTGCATGCCGCGGACAATGGACGCCGTGTCCTCTTCCGACTCCACAATGTTGATGCCGTAGAGCTGCAGGCCGCTGTTCATGAACGTCAGGTTGTCTTTGGCGCGGCGCAGGCCGAGATACCGGGCAAGCGACGGGAACAGCAGGGCCAGACAGGCGGCGCCGGTGTAGAGGCCGGCCTGTGCGGCCGTCTGGGTGGAGACAATCAGCAGGAGGATATCTTCCAGCAGGCACGCCAGGACCACAATGGTGGCGGCACCCGAGGCATTGATCTGCCGGCGGAAGAAGCCCTTGATGCCCTTGCGGATGGTGCCGAAGCCAATGGCGGCGGCCAGGACCACAATGGCCATGTTGATGAGGATGGTGACCATGGCGCTGCCGGCAATCAGCTCCAGGTTGCCGCCGGCGGAGCCGATGAGAATGGTCAGGACGAGACCGGCAATCATGAGAACGCCCTGGACAATGGCCGCAATCAGATGCCGTTTGCCGGCGCGGTCCACGGAGTCCTTCAGGGCTTCGAAGTCCGTCTCTTCCGCTTCCCGTTCGGAGAGGTAGTCCGAGGTGTCCAGCGTGTGGTTAATGCGCGGGTTGCCCGTGCGCAGTTCCCACAGCGTCTGGTTCGGGGCCGGTTCATCCGGGAGGGCAAACTCCTGCGTGTCGCCGCTCTCTTCCTCCATGTCAGCCGCCACCTGGTCCGCGTCCAGCTTGAAGTCCTGGATGCGCTTGACCCGGCGCTCCCGCAGGGAGTCTTCCGCGTGGTCTTCGTCCACCTTTTCCGGCGGCGTCACGTCGTCCTTGAAGCCTTCCAGGGACATCTGTCCGTCGAGTTCGGCTTCGGCGTCGTGTTCAATGGTCTTGTTGCCGCCCTTGGCCACAATGGTCTTGTCTATAATGTTCAGTTCGGCGTTGCCGTCAATAATGGTGGGCAGCGGTTCGAGGTCTGCCGTGTTGACAAACTTCCGGGTCTTGGCCTCTTTGAACTGGCTTTCCCCTTCTACCACGCCCGCT
This sequence comes from uncultured Eubacteriales bacterium, assembly GCA_900318715.1. Lineage (GTDB taxonomy): Bacteria > Bacillota > Clostridia > Oscillospirales > Acutalibacteraceae > RUG420. The sequence goes on from ONLO01000100.1 coordinate 3,758, forward strand.
GCGGTTTCCACATCCACCGCCGTGGGGCCTTCGCCCTCCAGGACCGGTTCCGCGGCCGAGACGTTCTCCGTCTTGACCTTGCGGATCTGGTGTTCAATGGATTCGTTGAAGAACGGGTGGATGCCGACGGTCTTGTCGGCCAGCGCCCGTTTTTCCTCACGGGAGAGTTCCGTCTTTTCATCCGCCAGTTCCATGATCATCTTCGGGGACTGCGGATTTTCGTCGAGCCCTTTGTAGAGCTCGTTGGTGGAGCGGACGCCCGGCTCTTTCCCGCCCTTGCGCCCCTTCCGGCCGCCGAATACGCCGGCGCGCTTCGGCAGTTCGGGCTCCTCTTCCTGGGTAATATCGTTGACGGTGTCCACGAGGTCTTCCTCGGCAAATTCACCGTCCTGTTCGCCGCCTTCCACGACCCGGACAAAGGAATTCCGCATGCGGCGGAAGCGGTCCCGGAGTGAGACCTTTTCGGCCTTCTCGCCGTCCTCGTCGGATTCCTTCGGCTCCACGTCGTCCATGACAATGCCGGGAACGTAGTCCGGCTCGTCGTCGGCGGACGAGGTCAGGCCGCCCAGATCCGGGAGCGGACGGGTCGGTTCCTCATCCTGGAACTCGTCTTCGGGAGAGGGTTCAAAGACCGGCTCGTCCTCTTCGGCAGGAGCTTCCTCCGAAGGCGGCGGTGCGGAGATGGTCTCTTCCTCGTCCTGCGCCTCTTCCAGGAAGGACTGCTCTTCGGCCGGTTCGTCTTCGGCAGCAGGCTCTTCTTCGGCAGCAGGCTCTTCTTCGGCAGCCGGTTCGTCTTCGGCAGTAGGTTCCTCTTCGGCAGCAGGCGCTTCTTCCTCAGCCTGTACTTCTTCCGCCGGCTCTTCCCCGGCCGGTTCCTCTTCGGCAGCAGGCTCGTCGTCCGCCGGTGCAGCCTCAAACGGCGCAACGAACTCTTCCGCCGGGGCGCCGAGCGCAATGCCGGCATCCAGCGGGTCCTCTTCCACAATGGGAGCCGGACGGTCCTCCGGCATCAGCGTGGTCTGGTCGGCCGAAAGCTCGAACGGAGAGGCCTCCGTGTCATACTCGTCTTCAAAGTCCAGCTCTTCCTCGAAGTCGTTGGCAAACTCATTCTCCCCCACGGTGTAGCGGGGAGCCTCTTCGAAGACTTCGTCTTCCGGCTCCTCGTCTCCGAGGAGGTCATTGATTTCCGAGAACGACCAGGCTTTCTTCGGTTCTTCTTCCTCGTCCTTGCCGAGAGCGGTCATAATGTCGTCCAGGGTTTCTTCGGGAAGTCGTTTGTTCTCGTCGCCCATTTGTGTCATCCCTTTCTAACAGGATTCTAGCCCCAGCCTCTGCCGGCTGATTTCGTACATTACAATGCCTGCGGCCACCGATGCGTTGAGGGAGTTTATGTTCCCCTGCATGGGCAGCGACAGGACGAAGTCGCATTTTTCGCGGACCAGCCGGCTCATGCCGCGGCCCTCGGAACCGACCACCAGCGCCA
>ONLO01000131.1 GCA_900318715.1 uncultured Eubacteriales bacterium
AGGTCCGTCGACTTGGCGCCGTTCGTGAAAATGGCGCGGATCTCTGCGGTTTCCAGGATGGCAGTGAGGTCGTTGGGCACTACATCTCGAATGGAAGTGTCGGACGCACCGGTAATGGTGCAGCTCCCGATGACGTCCCACATGGCGATGTGGTGTCGGTGCATCATGTCAGCCTTCACGGGAATGAACTCCGGCCCGGGGCCGGGAATCTCTTCGCCGAGAATGGAGGGCAGAACCTTCCAGTAGCGGTTCTGCGGATGCCCGTAGAAGAACTGCGCTTCCCGGGACTTCGGGGAAGGAAAGCTGCCCAGCATGAGAATTTTGGACTCCGCGTCGTACAGAGGAGGAATATTGTGAATCTGAAGTTCCTGTTTCATGTCGGCTGGCCCTCGTCATACTTTGTTTCCCACAGGTTCACTTTGGCAATCTCCGGGAGGAGTTCGTAGATGGCATGGTCTCCATAAGAACCATAGTGAGATATTCCACCGATATTATATCATTTCGAAACAGTAATAGACATGTGAATCATAATACAAACGAAGATGTTTGATAGATTAAAATGGAAAAATACCGGAAATGCAGGCGACAACCATTTTGACCAAAGCCAATGAAAACGATTATTAATTGTATCGTATAGCTTTACGAATTATAATATTTAAGGCGCAATGTTACTGAGACAATTATGGAATTTAAGGGAGGTTTTTTATGTTTCGTACACCACATCAACTGTCACCGGGTGAAATCCGATGTCTCGAGGATTATTACCGCGATACAGCCACACAGCCGGTTCGGAAGAATCTGATCAAACTGATCCGGCACATCAATTTTCTGAACCCGGTCCCGGGTCCGGATTCCTGGGAGTACATTTTCTATAACCGTCAGCTGACAGACGAGCAGGTCGACTTTGCTTTGAAAATGAAACTCCGTCATCCTTATTCCATTCCGGAACTTGCAGACCGTGTCGGAATGCCAATTGAGGAAACAGCCCAGATGGCCTATGACCTCGTCTATATTGGACTTCTGGAGTACTGCAACAAACCCGGCGAACCGGATCTGGTCCAGCTGCCGGTCTTTGCTCCCGGCAACATGGAGAGCACGGTCATGACCCGTGAGCGTACGGACACATTCCCGGAAACGGCACCTGCATTTCTGAACTATGTTCTGGACCTCCAGAAGAAAATCACCGCTCTGGGGTTCAACGGCGTTGCCATTATGAGAGCGCTCCCGGTAGAGAAGTCCATTGCCAATGAAAGCCGAAAGGTCTCCAGGGAAGAAGTTTCCCACTGGCTCGACTGGGCTGGTGACAGCATTGGTGTCGCTCCTTGTGAGTGCCGGAAGCTTCGCGTCATGTGTGACGAAGGCACTGCAGATCTGGAAGGCGAGTGGTGCATCAACCTCGGAACCTATGCCGAGAGCTGCATCCGGGTCGGCAAAGCCCGCCGTCTGACCAGAGCAGAGGCAGAGGAGAAACTCAAGAGAGCCGAAGAGCTGGGCTATGTCCATCAGCTGTCCAATGTCGACGGTCCGGATCACTCCATCTTCATCTGCAACTGTCCCTGGGACACCTGTATGGCGCTGCGCACCGCGTGGTGGACTTCTTCACCAAATCTGTCTGCTTCCAACTTCCGCGCTTCCGTTGACCCCAACCACTGTGTTGCCTGCGGCGGCTGCGTCGAGGTCTGTCCGCAGAATGCGGTCAAACTGGGTCAGAAACTCTGCCAGAAAGAACCGGTGGAAATTGCATCCCCGAAAATCAATAACGATTCCCTGTTCCTTCTGCCCAAATACTGGGCAGGCCACGATTACCTCGAAGGCGGCAGAGACAATGTCGTCCCTGAGACCGGTACGGCTCCCTGCAAGAGCAACTGCCCGGCACACATTGCGGTCCAGGGTTATCTGAAAAAAGCCAACGAGGGCAAGTACGATGAGGCCCTCGAACTCATCAAGAAAGAGAACCCGTTCCCGGCCATGTGCGGACGCGTCTGCGCACGGTTCTGTGAGCAGGTCTGTACCCGCGGAGACGTGGACGAGCCCGTTGCCATTGACGAAGTCAAGAAGTTCGTGGCGGACCTCGACCTTGCCAAAGAGACCCGTTTCGTGCCCGCAAAACGATTCAACGAAGGCCATAAGGTCGCGGTCATCGGTTCCGGTCCTGCCGGCCTCTCTGCCGCCTACTATCTGGCCGTCTGGGGCCATGACGTCACGGTCTTTGAAAAGGAAGACGTTCCGGGCGGCATGATGGCCTTTGGCATGCCGAATTTCCGTCTCGACAAAAAGGTCGTCGAGGCAGAAATCGATGTCATCCGCGAACTAGGCGTCGAAATCAAATGCGGTGTCGAAGTCGGTAAGGACATCACCATCCAGCAGCTCCGTGACGAAGGCTACAAGGGCTTCTATGTGGCAATTGGCGCCCAGGGCGGCCGGAAACTCGGTGTAGCCGGTGAAGACTCTGAGAACGTCCTTTCTGGAATCGACTTCCTGAGAGATGTTGCCTTTGAACGCATTCCCAAACTGTCCGGTAACGTTATCGTAATCGGCGGCGGCAACGTCGCGGTCGACGTGGCCCGTACGGCAGTCCGTTTCGGTGCGAAGAAAGTTACAATGTTCTGCCTCGAGCAGAGGGACGAGATGCCCGCAGCGGACGATGAAGTCCTGGAAGCGGAAGAAGAAGGCATTGTTGTCGAGTGCGGCTGGGGTCCGAAGGAAATCCTATCCAAAAAAGGCAAAGTCACCGGTGTGGAATTTAAGAAATGCACTTCGGTCTTCAATGCAGACCACAAGTTTGCTCCTCAGTACGATGAAAATGATACCATGTCCCTTGATGCGGACTATGTCCTTGCCGCCATCGGTCAGTCCATCCAGTGGGGTGACCTCCTCGATGGCACGAAAGTCGAGACCAACCGGAACGGTACCGCCAAAGCCGACAGCTGGACCTATCAGACGAAGGAACCCGACATCTTCGTTGGTGGTGACGTCTACACAGGACCCAGCTTTGCAATCTATGCCATTGCGGCCGGTAAAGAAGGTGCCGAGTCGGTGCACCGTTATGTCTGGAAGGGCCACAGCCTGACGCTTGGGCGTGTCCGCAGAGACAACTTCACCTATCTCGATAAGGACAACATGGTCATCTCCAGCTATGACAGAGGTATCCGGAACGTTCCCGGCAAAGATCCGGAAAAGATCAAGACCTTCAACGATGAGCGCCTGACCTTCACAGAGGAACAGGTCAAGGCCGAGACGGCCCGCTGCCTGTCCTGCGGTGCCGCCCATGTGGATGAGAAAATCTGCATTGGTTGCGGTCTCTGTACAGTCCAGTGTAAGTTCGATGCTATTGAACTGCACAAGATTCCGGACGAGGAAGTTGGCTGGGGTGTCGAATACGAAGATCTGGTCAAGAAAGTCGTAAAGGAAGAAGTTAAGAAAGCCGGCCGTCTGGCCATGAAGAAAATTCGTGCATAAATAACTACATAAGAAAAGACCTCAGGGTTTCCTGAGGTCTTTCTTAATAATGGGTTATGCTAAAACGTCTTTCATGGAGTACATGCCAGGGGCACGGGTCTCGGCGGTCATCCACCGGGCGGCGTTTAAGGCGCCGTTTGCAAAGATGCTTCGGGAGTACGCGCTGTGCGTAATCTTGATGACCTCGTCCGGGCCGGCGAAGATGACTTCGTGTTCGCCGACAATGGTGCCGCCGCGGATGCTGCTCATGCCAATTTCGTTGGCCGGGCGCTTGCCGCGTTTGGAATGGCGGTCAAACTCGTATTCCATGCGTTCTTCAATGCCTTCCTTGACGGCTTCGCCCAGCATGAGGGCCGTGCCGCTCGGGGCATCCAGTTTCTGGTTGTGATGGGCTTCCAGAATTTCAACGTCAAAGCCAGGGTACAGGATTTCGGCCGCCCGTTTGGCCAGCTCCGAAATGAGGTTGATGCCGACGGACATGTTGCCCGAGCGGAACATAGGAACCTCTTTGGCAGCGTCCTCAATGAGGTCCAGCTGCTCGTCGGAGTAGCCCGTCGTGCAGAGGATGGCCGGGACCTTGTGGGTCGTGGCAAAGAACAGAAGACCTTTCAGAGCCTTCGGGTTGGAAAAGTCAATGATGACGTCCGGTTTTTCTGCGGAACCTTCTTCAAAGGCTTTGGCGGCGCACTTGAAGCATGCAAAGGTGGGGAAGTCAAAACCCTCTTTGGCTTCCACGTCCACGCCGGCAACGACCTTCATGTCGTCCCGGGCGGCCGCCATTTCGGCCACGACTTTGCCCATGCGGCCCAGGTAGCCGCTGAGTAAAATGTTCGTCATAACAGTCTCCTTCCGGGAAAGGCCGGAGCCTTAGATGAGGTCGTACTTCTTCAGGATCTTTTCCAGAGCGGCATGGCCGGACGCGGACATGGTGTCAAGCGGCATGCGCGGGTCGCCGACCTTCCAGCCCATCATGTTGAGGGCTTCCTTGACTGGAATGGGGTTGACGTCCGAGAACAGACCGCCGATGAGTTCCATATACTTGATCTGCAGTTCGGCAGAGCCCTTGATGTCGCCGTCAAGCGCCTTCTG
>ONLO01000134.1 GCA_900318715.1 uncultured Eubacteriales bacterium
CTCTTGAATGCCATTCAAGCGCTCTCCCAGGTGAGCTACGCCCCCATGAAGTTGTGAACCGCTGTCTTGCGGCTCAAATATAATAACACACTCCCCTTTTGTTGTAAAGCAAAATATGCCCGAACATTTTCTTTTGTTTTTTCCGTAACAATTATGGAAAACCATACTCCTTATCCGTTATACTGAATGTGGAGAACTCTGGGAATCAAAATGAAATGGAGGACAAAAGAATGCATGAAACGGAACGCTACTCGCCCTATGAAATAGAGTACTTGCGTCTGTTGGCAAAAGAGTACCCTACGTCCCAAAAAGCTGCTACGGAAATCATCAACCTCAACGCCATTCTTGCGCTGCCGAAAGCCACCGAGCACTTTATGTCCGACGTCCATGGTCAGAACGATGCCTTTACCCATGTCGTCAACAGTGCCTCCGGCGCCATCCGCGACAAAATTGATACCCTGTTTGCCGATATGGATGAGGAAGACCGGGCCACGCTGGCTTCCCTGGTCTATTATCCGAGAGAGAAACTGGAAATCCTGCTCGCCGACGAAGACGATGAACTGGAGTTCTACAAGACTACCCTGAATAACCTCATTGAACTCTGTCACTTTATTACCGCGAAATATACCCGTTCCAAAGTCCGTAAGGCGCTCCCGGAGGAATATGCCTACGTCATTGATGAGCTCCTGAATACGGACTTCACACTCAACAATAAGCAGGACTATTATGACAACATCATTTCCACCATCATTTCCATAGACGAAGCACCGGACTTCATTGAAGCCGTCTGCACGGTCATCAAACACCTTATTGTGGATCGGCTTCACATTATTGGCGACGTCTTTGACCGGGGACCCCGTGCTGACCTCATCATGGATGACCTGACCCGGCACCACTCGGTGGACTTCCAATGGGGCAACCACGACGCCGTCTGGATGGGTGCTGCCGCCGGTTCTCCCATCTGCATTGCCACCGTTCTGTCGAATTCCATCCTGTATAACAACCTGTTCGTCATTGAATCCGGATACGGCATCAGCCTTCGGAAACTGGCCGTATTTGCGGACGAGTTTTACTCTATGACGGACGTCCACAGCTTTGCCACCCGCATTCTGGACAAAAAAGAAAAGGAACATGCCAAGCTCAAGGATCTGGTCCGTACGGCCCGCATGTCGAAAGCCATTACCGTCATCCTGTTCAAGCTGATGGGCCAGGTCATCAAACGGAATCCGGACTTTGAAATGGATGACCGCCTCCTGCTGGACAAAGTCAGATATGACAAAGGGACCGTTGACCTCTACGGAACGGAATACCCCATGAACGACTGTGACTTCCCGACCATTGACCCGAATGACCCGTACAAGCTCACCGAAGAAGAGTCCGACGTCATGCAGAACCTGGTCCTGGAGTTCCGGGAGTCCAAACGTCTCCAGAACCACATCCGGTTCCTGTACAAAGTCGGCCACATGTATCTGGTCTACAACAAGAACCTGCTGCTCCACGGCGGCGTTCCCATGAACGAGGACGGCACCTTCAAAGAACTGGAGTACGAAGGAAAAACGTACAGCGGCAAAGCGCTCTTCGACTTCTGTGAGAAGAAAGCCCGGGACGCCTACTTCGGCCCGGAGGGGTCCAAACAGAGAGAATCCGGTCTGGACTTCATGTTTTATCTCTGGTGCGGCAAGAAGTCTCCGCTCTTCTGCAAAGACCGCATTACCACCTTTGAACGCCGTTTTGTGGACGACAAGGCCACCTGGAAAGAGACCAAGGATCCGTACTACACCCTGACCATGGAAGAAGAAAACTGTATTAAGATCCTCAATGAATTCGGACTGAATGACCCGGACTCGCACATCATCAACGGACACGTTCCGGTCAAGAAAAGGGACGGCGAGTCTCCCATCCGCGGAAACGGCCGCCTGCTCAACATTGACGGCGGATTCTCCAAGGCCTATCAGAAAACCACCGGTATTGCCGGCTACTCACTCATCTACAACTCCTACGTCATTAAACTGGTTGCCCATGAGCCCTTCCCCGGCAAAGAGGAAGTTCTGGCAAACAACAAAGACATCCAGTCCATGACGGACATCAATCTGGAGCTCGGTCACCGGCTGATGATTTCAGACACGGACATCGGTGCAAAACTTCAGAAGAACATTGACCGGCTGAAGAAGTTAATGGATGCCTATGCCAACGGTGTCATTCCGGAGAACCTCGGCAAGAATGATTGACAGGAGTTTTTAAAACCTTTAAAATGTTTTGTAATGGAACTGAGAAAGGGAGTTTAGACTATGAAATTTGCCGCTGATAAACTCAAATTAATTGACGACAAAAGAGAACGGGACTGTCCGCAGTGCAACGAGCCGGTCGTCATGAAAATTCTGACCGCAAAAAACGGTCTCGGCGTCAAAAACATGAATCTCTATAACCTTAAGAGCAGTGCGTACTGCATCTGCCCGAAGTGTTACTCCCTCTTCGCTCTGGAAGAGACCGCCGGGGCCAATCTCGTGGATACCGGAAACAAAGAGTACCTGACGGATGACAAACTCATCTTTCTGAAGCAGATTCCGTACGAAGCATAATCAGAAAAACATAAAAAAAGACCGCATCATCCGATGCGGTCTTTTCATTTGCTGTTTAGCCGAAGTACCGGTCCAGAAGGCCTTTGAAGCCTTTGCCGTGACGGGCTTCGTCGCGGGCAATTTCATGAACGGTGTCATGGATGGCATCCAGGTTCAGGGCCTTGGCGCGGGTGGCAATGGAGACACGGCCTTCGGTGGCGCCGTACTCGGCGTCTACGCGCATTTCCAGATTCTTCTTGGTGGAGTCGGTCAGGACTTCGCCGAGGAGTTCGGCAAACTTGGCAGCGTGGTCCGCCTCTTCAAAAGCAGCCTTGGCATAGAATTCGCCAATTTCCGGATATCCTTCGCGGATGGCCTGACGGCTCATGGCAAGATACATGCCGACTTCGGCACACTCGCCTTCAAAGCAGGAACGGAGGTCCGCTTTGATGTCTTCCGGAGCGTCCTTGGCAACGCCGACGACATGCTCGGCAGCCCAGACCTTTTCCTCGGACTGCTCAATGAACTTGTCGGCCGGAGCCTTACAGACGGGACATACGAAGTCGTCCGGAAGGAAGTCGCCTTCATAAATGTAACCGCAGACCGAACATACAAATTTCTTCATAATGAAAACCCTCCTAAATAGTATTCAAAATAAACGATGTGTGAATGAACGCTGTAATGCACCTACTATATCGTGTTTAATTCCCATTTGTCAACCGAACACTCAGTTTCCGAGAAGGCCTTTGATAATTTCAATTCCCTCGTCAATTTCTTCCAGGCTGATGGTCAGCGGCGGCAGCAGGCGCAGGACATTCTGTCCGGCGGTCAGGGTCAGGACCCCGCGCGCCATCAGATTCTTGCAGAGCTCGGCGTTGTTCATGCCGGTCAGCTGCAGACCAATCATCAGGCCTTTGCCGCGGACCCCGGCAATGTGCGGAGAGCCCATGGCGGCAAACTGTTTGACCATGTATTCGCCCTTGGCCTGGACCTTGACGAGAAAGTCTTCATTCAGCGTCTCCAGCACTTTGAGCGCTGCGGCGGACGCCATCGGGTTGCCGCCGAACGTGGAGGCATGGGTGCCGGCCGACAGGACGCCGCGTACGTGTTCCGCTGCCAGAAAGCCGCCCATGGGAAGGCCGCCGGCAATGCCCTTGGCAAAGGAGACGACGTCCGGCTGAATGCCATAGTCCTGGAACGCAAAGAGCGAACCGGTCCGGCCAATGCCGGTCTGGACTTCATCAATGAGCAGCAGCCAGTCATTCTTCTTACAGAGGTCGGCCACGGTCTGGACGTACTCTTTGGACAGCGGCTGGACACCGCCTTCGCCCTGAATGACTTCCAGCATGACCGCGCAGACATCCTTGTCGCTCTTTTGGATGAGGTCCGCAATGTTCTCCGGCTCCGCGTAACGGAAGCCTTCGGTAAACGGGAAGAAGTAGTTGTGGAACACATCCTGTCCCGTGGCGTTCAGTGTGGTAATGGTCCGGCCGTGGAAGGAGTTGACCAGCGTAATAATGGTGGACCGTCCTTCCCCGTACTTGTCAAAGCTGTACTTCCGGGCCAGTTTGATCATGCCCTCGTTGGCCTCGGCGCCGGAGTTTCCGAAGAACGCACAGGACATTCCGGAGCGCTCGCACAGCGTTTTGGCCAGCTTCACGCAGGGTTCGGTGTAATAGAGGTTCGACATATGGCCGAGTTTCAGTGCCTGCTCATAGATGGCTTTGGCCCAGTCCTCGTTGCCGTACCCCAGCGAATTGACGCCGATGCCGCTGGTGAAGTCAATGTATTTGTCCCCTTCCGGACCGTAGAGCGTGGCGCCTTTCCCGTGGTCAATGGCCACCGGGAACCGTCCGTAGGTGTTCATAACGTACTGCTGGTCGAGTTCCATCAGTTCTTTGGAAGTCATGCTTGCTCCCCCTTCCAGATCATGGTGCCGATGCCCTTGTGGGACAGGACCTCAATGAGAATGGCGTGCGGAATCCGCCCGTCCAGGATGTGGGTGCGCTGGACGCCGTTCCGGAGCGCTTCTTCACAGCAGTCGATCTTCGGAATCATGCCGCCGTTGAAGATGCCCTCTTCGCGCAGGGACGGCAGGTCATCCAGCGTAATCTGCCGGATGAGCGTGGCGTCGTCGGACTTGTCCCGCAGCACACCGCGGATGTCCGTCATGAGAATAAGTTTCTCGGCGCCGACCGCAACGGCAATTTTGGCAGCCGCCGTGTCCGCGTTAACGTTGTAGCACTTGTTGCCGTCCATGCCCTGCGCCACCGGTGCAATGACCGGAATGGCGCCGACCACGAACTGGCTCTCAATGACTTCCGGGTTGACCTCGACAATTTCGCCGACGAGACCGTAGTCGAAGCCGTCGCCCTTGTCGAGCTTCTTTGCCTGCATCAGATTGTCATCCATGCCGCAAAGACCGACCGCACGGCCGCCTGTCTGGTTAATATGCGTCACAATGTCCTTGTTGACTTTTCCGCAGAGGACCATCTGGACAATGTCCATGGTCTCCTCGTCCGTGTACCGCAGGCCGTTGACGAACTTGCTCTCTTTGCCGGTCTTGTCCAGCAGGTTGGAAATGTCCGGGCCGCCGCCGTGGACCACGACCACGTTGATGCCGACGAGCGACATCATGACAATGTCGGACATGACGGCGTCGTACAGATGGTCGGAAATCATGGCGTTGCCGCCATACTTGACGACAATGGTTTTTCCGTAATATTTCTGGATATACGGCAGCGCCTCAATGAGGGTCTGGGCCTTCAGTTCGGCCGGCTGGTCCTCCGGATGCTCCAGCAGCGGATTTTTCATTTCAGCAGTCATGGTAATTCCCTTCTCGTATCAGGTACGGTAGTCGCCGTTGATCTTCACGTATTCGTACGTCAGGTCACAGCCCCAGCACGTGACGGATGCCGTGCCTTCGTTCATGTTGCAGTGAATAATGACTTCCTCTTCCAGGAGGATGTCCTTGGCCTTGTCCTCGTCGAACGGAACGCCCATGCCGTTTTGGCACACCGGGAGTTCCCCTTTGGCCGAGGCAAACGACACGTCGACCGTTTTCGGGTCAAACGGGACGCCGGCGTAGCCGAGAGCGGCCAGGACACGGCCCCAGTTGGCGTCGGCGCCGAAGATGGCGGCCTTGGTCAGGGACGAGTTGATGACGCTCTTGGCTAAGGCTTCCGCCTTTTCTTCGCTCTCACAGCCGGAGACCGTGCAGGTCAGGAGGTGTGTAGCCCCCTCCCCGTCTTTGGCCATCAAACGCGCCAGAGCGATGCAGATTTCTTTTAGTGCCGCCGAGAAGTCCTCATAGTCGGAGCCCTCTTCGGTTATGACCGGGTTTCCAGCCAGACCGTTGGCCAGCACCACGCAGGTATCGTTCGTGGACATGTCGCCGTCCACGGAAATCCGGTTGAAGGATGCCCCGACGGCCGCGTGCAGCGCATTGTTCAGAAGGTCAGCCGAAATGGCGGCGTCCGTGGTCAGGAAGCACAGCATGGTGCCCATCTTCGGGTGGATCATGCCGGAGCCCTTGGAAATGCCGCCGATGCGGACGGGCTTGCCGCCGAGTTCCACTTCACAGGCGAACTCTTTTTTCACCGTGTCCGTGGTCATAATGGCGTGGGCCATACGGTCGGAGCCGGACGGGTCGTCCGTCAGACCGGCCGTCAGAGCCGGAATGGCCGCCTCTATGGCCTCCACGTTCTGGCGGACGCCGATGACCCCGGTGGATGAGACGAGGACGTCCGACGGCTCCAGACCCAGCGCTGCAGCAGCAAGCGCCTGCGTCTTCTGCGCCGTCTCCATGCCGTCGGGCGCACAGGCATTGGCAATGAAGCAGTTGCCGATGACGGCTTGCGCACGGCCGTTTTTCAGCACTTCCATGTCCAGCAGGACCGGCTCGGCCTTGACCACATTTGTGGTGAACATACCGACCGCGGTGCAGGGCTGCTCCGACACAAGCATGCCGAGGTCCATCCGGTCATCCGGCGTCCCCGGCTTAATGCCGGCGTGAAGCCCCCAGGCTTTGAAGCCAAGCGGTGCTACAACACCGCCGTTAATGAGTTTTAACATATCAGATTCCCTCTGTCAGATATCTAATTTCTTGTAAAAGTCCGTTCCTTCAAACGTGGCAAAGTAGTCCTTCGCCGTCTCGGCGCGTCGGATGAGTTCTACCGAACCGTCTTCCTTCAGAAGGAGTTCCGCGCACTTCAGCTTGCCATTGTAGTTGTAGCCCATGGAGTAGCCGTGGGCGCCGGCGTCATGGATGAAAAGATAGTCGCCCATATCCACCTTCGGCAGCATGCGGTCAATGGCGAATTTGTCGCTGTTTTCGCAGAGCGATCCGGTGACGTCGTACTTGTGGTCACAGGGCTCGTTCTCTTTGCCGAGGACGGTAATGTGATGGTAGGCGCCGTAGATAGCCGGCCGCATCAGGTTGACCGCACAGGCGTCCACGCCAATGTATTCTTTGTAGATGTGTTTTTCGTGAATGGCCTTTGTCACGAGCGCACCGTACGGTGCCAGCATGAACCGTCCCATTTCGGTGAAGATGGCAACGTTGCCCATGCCCGCCGGGACCAGGATATCGTTGTAGACCTTCTCGACGCCGGCGCCGATGACGCGGATGTCATTCGGCGTGCCGTCCGGCGTGTACGGGACCCCAACACCGCCCGACAAATTAATAAAGCGGATGTCCGCCCCCGTGGCCTCTTTCAACTCCACCGCCAGTTCAAAGAGCTCTCCCGCCAGTTTCGGGTAGTACTCATTGGTGACCGTGTTGGACGCCAGGAACGCATGGATGCCGAAGTACTTCACGCCCTTCTGCATCATGGTCTTGTACGCCTCTATCATCTGGGCTTTGGTCATACCGTATTTTGCATCGCCCGGGTTGTCCATAATGCCGTTGCTCATCTGGAAGACCCCGCCCGGATTGTACCGGCAGCTCATGGTCTCCGGCAGTTCCCCGCCGCAGGCCTCTTCGCAGCATGCAATGTGCGTAATGTCGTCGAGGTTGATGATGGCGCCCAGCTCCTTGGCATAGGCGAATTCCTCCGGCGGCGTGTCGTTGGACGAGAACATAATGTCGTGGCCGGTAATGCCCACCGCGCGGCTCAGCATGAGTTCCGTTTTGGACGAGCAGTCCGTACCGCAGCCGTACTCGTGCAGAAGGCTGACAATGGCCGGGTTCGGCGTGGCTTTGACGGCAAAGTACTCCTTGAAGCCTTCGTTCCAGGCAAAGGCTTCCTTGACCGCCCGGGCATTTTCGCGGATGCCCTTCTCATCGTACAGATAAAACGGGGTCGGATAGGTTTTGGCAATTTCTTCCACCTGTTTTTTGGTGACATAGGGTTTCTTGGTCATAATAGGCTCCTTTATTCTGTGCGATTCACTTAGTTACTAAGACCGGCAGTCTCCTCGAACCCCAGCATGAGGTTCATGTTCTGCACGGCGGCGCCCGATGCGCCTTTGCCGAGGTTGTCGAACCGGGACACTATGGTCATGCGTTCGTCGTTGCCGGTGACGCTCAGGACCATGCGGTCCGAACCGGCTAGCGTATTGGCGGCCAGCATGCCGCTGTCGGCAACACCTTCGGCCACGGAGACCATGGCCGTGTTGCGGTAGAACTCAAAGAGCATATCCCGGATCTGGGACGCCGTGTAGCCGTTCAGCAGGCTGGCGTGCAGCGGGACCGCCACTTCCATGCCTTTGTAGAAGTCATCCACAATGGGGTTGAAGACCGGCGGCTGCGCAAGGCCGCAGACCGTCTGCATTTCCGGCAGGTGTTTGTGGTTGCCGTTCAGGCCGTACAGGCGCGGGGCAAACAGCTCTTCCGGTTTCCCATCGGCTTCGTAGTCGGCAATCATCTTCTTGCCGCCTCCCGAGTAGCCGGTCAGGCTCCAGGCCGTCAGCGGCGCGTCTGCGTTTACAATGCCGAGCTTTACGAGCGGATACGCAATGCTGATGAATCCGGAGGCATGGCAGCCGGGGTTGGCCACCCGCTTCGAATGAATAATGCTGTTCCGTCGGTCGTAGGAGAGTTCCGGGAAGCCGTAGTCCCAGTCCGGATGGGTCCGGTGCGCCGTGGATGCGTCAATGACCCGGGTGTCCGGATTCTCAATCAAGGAGACGGCCTCAATGGCAGCAGCGTCCGGCAGGCAGAGAAAAACCAGGTCCGCTTCGTTCATGAGGCGTTTCCGCTCGGCCACGTCCCGGTGAAGTTCATCGGAAATGGTCAGGAGCTGCAGATCCGTCCGTTCGCCGAGGCGCTGACAGATCTGGAGACCGGTGGTTCCGGCCTGGCCGTCTATGAAAACTTTTGGAAGCATTCCTCTTCCCTCCTACGGAATTGTTAATATGTATAATAATACAAATATTCTGCATAATCAAGTATAAATATGCACTTATATGTATATTCTTCGGTTCGTCTTTCTTAAGTCATAAAATTATATAATAAAGAGCCTGCCATTTCAACGGAACTGTGGTATAATTCATGCATTATGAATACTTCACAGAACCATTTCGGGCGCCGCATTGCTGCGGCGGTCCTTCTCATTGCCCTACTTCTGGCGGCGGTCATCGTCAGCCTGGTCGTCTCCACCAAAGACTTCCGGAAGGAACCGGCCTATGCCAAGCCGGCCACTTCCACCACACAGCCGGCCACAACCGCCAAACCGGCTGCCGAGCCGAAGGAAGCTAAGAGCAGCAATAGTGAGAAGGCCGACGGCAAACCCGCGCCGGACAGCAAAACCGAACAGAACGAACCGGACGGCAAGGTCATCTACCTGACCTTTGACGACGGCCCCGGCCCCTACACGGCAAAGCTTCTGAAGATCCTGAAGAAATACGACGTGCCGGCCACCTTCTTTGTTACCAACCAGTTCCCGGAGTACCAGGACCTCATTGGAGAAGAGGCCAAAGACGGCCATGCCATTGCCAACCATGTGTATTCCCACACGTACAGCCGGATCTACGCCGACCCGCATGCGTTCTGGACGTACTACAACAAGATGAACAAGGTCATTGAGAAGCAGACCGGCTATAAGACCTATCTCCTGCGGTTCCCCGGCGGCAGTTCCAACACCGTCAGCCGCTACTTTGAGACCGGCATTATGAAGGCGCTCTCCAAGGAGTGCAAAAAGCGCGGCATTACGTATGTGGACTGGAATGTGGACTGCAATGACGCCGGCGGCGCCAATACGTCGGACGCGGTTTACTACAACCTGATCAATGGCGTCCAGCAGATGACCCGGGAAAAACAGCCATCGGTCCTTCTCTGCCATGACATCCATCCACAGACGGTGAACGCCATGCCACGGTTTATCAAGTGGGCCAGGAGCCATGGGTACACCTTTGAGCTTCTGTCCCCCAACGGCTTCACCGTTCATATGGAAATTGCAAACTAAAAAAGAACCGACCCGCAGGTCGGTTCTTTTTTTGCAAGTTTATGCAAGCGTCACCTTGTGGTAGACCTTCTTGCCTTTCTTAATGACGGTGCCGGCTTTGAGCTTGTCCTCCGGGACATTGTAGGCAAAGTCGGTCACCTTTTCGCCGTCGAGCGAAATGCCGCCCTGCTGGACGAGGCGTCTGCCCTCGCCCTTGGATGCAGTAAGGCCGGTCTTCACGAGAAGATCCATAATGTTGACGGCGCCGTCGGTGAGATCCGCAGCGGTCAGCTCGGTGGACGGCATATCCGCGGAGTCTCCGCCGCCGCCGAAGAGCGCACGGGCGGCCGCCTGAGCCTTCTCCGCCTCTTCCTCACTGTGGACCAGCTTGGTGAGCTCATAGGCCAGGATTTCCTTGGCCTTGTTGAGCTGGGCGCCTTCCCAGGTGTCCATTTCATTGATCTGTTCCAGCGGCAGGAAGGTCAGCATCCGCAGGCACTTGAGCACGTCTGCGTCGTCCACGTTCCGCCAGTACTGGTAGAAGTCGTACGGCGTGGTCTTTTCGGGGTCCAGCCATACGGCGCCGCTGGCCGTCTTGCCCATCTTCTTGCCTTCGGAGTTGAGCAGCAGCGTAATGGTCATGGCGTAGGCGTCTTTGCTGTCCTTCTTGCGGATGAGTTCGGTGCCGGCCAGCATGTTGGACCACTGGTCGTCGCCGCCGAACTGCA
>ONLO01000135.1 GCA_900318715.1 uncultured Eubacteriales bacterium
CAACGATGGAAGACGTTGTCCGCGCCCAGGATCCGGCCGAGTTCGTCCATGAGCCCGCTGCTGACCAGGATGCCGCCGAACCGGTCCATGCGGTGGTACTGCTTCGTGTCTCCGAAGTAGAAGTACACGTTCTCGGTGCCGTCCCCAAAAATGTCCAGAAGGTTGGTGCATTTCGGAATGCGCGGGTCGTCGGCCGACTCGAATTTCAGGAACAGGCCGTTGTACTTGTGGCTCTTCTCCGTGACCGGGTTTTTGCGCTCGTACGCCGTAACGCCAGTCTTCTGAGCCGCATCCGGGTCCTCCAGACGGACGGCCATGAGCCGCGGCCGGTCTTCGTCCATGACGGAGAGCCGTGCGTGGATGAGCACCACCGCTCCCTCTTTCAAAAGGTAGCCGTTTTCCTGGTACGTCTTCGGGAAGACCGTAAGGTCAATGCCGCCGGTGAGGTCCTCGGCGGTGCAGGACGCCATGGTGGTGTTCTTGCGGGTGAGCCGCAGCTTGATGCCGGAGACCATGGCCAGGAGTTTGATCTGGTCATTTTCTTTATACTGCGATGTACCTTCTTCGTTTGCTGCCAGCAGGTCACAGACCCGGGCGGACCCCAGTTCTTTGGCCCGGTCCGCATAGGACTGCATGGGGTGACCGGACAGGTAGAGACCGGTCACCTCTTTTTCGTAGGCCAGAAGATCCGCACGGTCGAATTCCGGAAGGTCCGGAATGGCAATGCCTTCGTCGGACTCCGCCGCACCGCCGCCGAGGTCGAAGAGCGCCAGCTGGCCCTCCACGTTGTTGCGGCGGTTGCTGTCCAGTTCGGACAGGATGTCCGGCAGGATGGTGATCATCTGCCGGCGGTTCAGGCCGAAGCCGTCCAGGGCGCCGCACTTGATGAGGCTCTCCCCGGCTTTCCGGTTGAATTGTTTTCCCTGGACCCGCTTGAGGAACGAGTAGTACGACGTGTACGGGCCGTTCTTTTCCCGTTCGTCCACAATGGTGTCAATGAGGTTCCGGCCGAGGCCCTTGACGGCACGGAGGCCGAAGCGGATGCCCGGCTTTCCGGAGACGCCGTTGAGGGGCTCCCGGCGGCTGCCGGACGGCGACAGGCTGTCCAGGGTAAAGCTGCCGCGGCTGGCGTTGACATCCGGCGGATACACCGGAATGCCCAGCGCTGTGCACTCGGCAATGTATTCGTTGGTCTTGTCCGTGCTCTCCAGCACGCTGGTTATGAGACTGGCCATGTATTCCGGCGGATAGTGGCACTTCAGGTACGCCGTCTGGAACGCCACCGTGGCGTAAGCCGCGGCGTGTGACTTGTTGAAGGCGTAGCTGGCGAAGGAGCTCATGTCGTCAAAGATGGACTCCGCCGCCGCACGGGCAATGCCGTTCTTCTGGCAGCCCTCCACGAACTTCAGCCGCTCCTCTTCCATGACCTTGTGCTTTTTCTTGGACATGGCACGGCGCACAATGTCCGCGTGGCCGAACGAGTACCCGGCCAGCCGCCGGCAGATCTGCATGACCTGCTCCTGGTAGACGATGACGCCGTACGTAACATCCAGGATGTCCTTGAGCTCCGGCGTCTTGTACGAAATGAGGGACGGGTTCTGCCGGTTCCGGACGTACGTGGGAATGGCGTCCATGGGACCGGGCCGGTACAGCGAGGTCAGGGCAATCAGGTCCTCGAGCTGCGTCGGCTGGAACGGCATCATGATGGCCCGGAGTCCCGGGTTCTCAAACTGGAAGATGCCCTCGGTCTCGCCCCGGCCAAACATGGCAAAGGTGTCCGGGTCATCGTAGTCAATGTTTTGGATCCGGAAGTCCGGGTCGGACCGCCGGATGAGCTTTTCGCATTTGTCTATGACCGTCAGCGTCCGGAGACCCAGGAAGTCCATTTTCAGGAGCCCCAGTTCCTCCAGCGCCGTCATGGTGTACTGCGTTACCACCGTGTCGTCCTTGCGGGACAGCGGCACGTAGTGGTCCACCGGGTCGGCCGTAATGACCACCCCGGCAGCGTGTGTGGACGTATGCCGCGGCATACCCTGGATTTTCAGGGCATTCTCCACGACCGCCTTAATTTCCGGGTCCTCCGCAATGAGCTTCTTCGCTTCATTGGAGTTCTCAATGGCGCGCTCCAGGTCGTGGCCGAGCTGCCACGGAATGAGGCGCGTAATGCTGTCCACTTTGCTGTACGCCACGTTCATGACGCGGCCGACGTCCCGGACGGCTGCCCGGGCAGCCAGCGTCCCAAAGGTGACAATTTGCGCCACGTGGTCCGCGCCGTACTTCCGGATGACGTAGTCTATGACTTCGCCCCGGCGCTCGTAACAGAAGTCAATGTCGAAGTCCGGCATGGACACGCGCTCGGGGTTTAAGAACCGCTCAAAGAGCAGGTTGTACTTCATGGGGTCAATATCCGTAATGCCGATGGCATACGCCACAATGCTGCCGGCGCCGGAGCCGCGCCCCGGGCCCACCGGAATGCTGCGGGACTTGGCAAAGGCCACGAAGTCGTGGACGATGAGGTAGTAGTCCGTGTACCCCATGGAGTTCACAACGTCCAGTTCGTAGTTCATGCGCTCCAGGAAGGCCGGGTCCGGGTGCTCCCCGTACCGCTTCTTCAGGCCCTCCTCCGCCATGTTCCGCAGATAGTCCTCATGCGAAATGCCGTCCGGCACCGAAAAGTGCGGGAGTTTAATGGCTCCGAATTCGAAGTCGAGGCTGCATCGCCCCGCAATGACAGAGGTATTCTCCACCGCCTCCGGGACATGCGCAAACAGGTCCCGCATTTCCGCTTCGGATTTCAGGTAGAACTCGTCGGTCTTGAAGTCCAGCCCGGTGTCCTCGCCGAGCACCTTGCCGGTCTGGATGCAGACCAGGATCTTCTGGATTTCGGCGTCCTCTTTGGTCAGGTAGTGAACGTCGTTCGTGGCCACCACGGGAATGCCGGTCTCGTTGGATATTTTCAGCAGCTGCGGCAGGTTCTTCAGTTCCTCCGGGTAGCCGTGGTTCTGCAGTTCCAGGTAGAAGTTGCCGCGGCCGAAGATGTCGTCGTACTCCAGCGCCGCCGCTTTGGCGCCGTCGTAGTCGCCGGCAAGCAGCAGCTGGTTGACTTCGCCGGCCAGGCAGCCGGACAGGCCAATGAGCCCCTTCGCGTACTGGCGGAGAAGCTCTTTGTCTATGCGCGGTTTGACGTAAAAGCCGTCGGTGAACGAGACGGATGCCATGTGGATGAGGTTCCGGTACCCCTCTTCGTTTTCGCACAATAAAATAAGGTGATGCCTCTCTTTGGAAGCAGCACCTTGCTTGTCATACAGGCTTCCGGGCGCCACGTAAACTTCGCAGCCGATGATAGGCTTGATGCCCGCGGCTTTGGCGGCCTTGTAGAAGTCAATGACGCCGTACATGACCCCGTGGTCCGTAATGGCTACGGTGTCCATGCCGAGCGCTTTGACCTGCTCCACAAGCGGCCCTATGCGGCAGGCGCCGTCCAGGAGACTGTACTCCGTATGCAGGTGCAGATGGGTAAAGCCCAATTACGGCACCTCCTTTTCGGGCGGCTTGCTGCGCTTTTTGGCCAGTTCCAGGTCCTCCGCCAGTTCCAGGATCCGCTTCATGCGGTGGTTGACGCCGGACTTGGAGAGCGGCTCGGTCAGGTTGTCGGCCAGCTCCTGAAGCGAGTAGTCGACATTTTCCATGCGCAGTTTGGCCAGCTCACGCAGGTCGTTCGGAAGATATCCGAGGCCCTTCTCCGCCTCAATGAGACGGATGGCCTCCACTTCCCGGTACGCCGCGTTGAACGTCCGGGAGGAGTTTGCGTTTTCAAAATTCATGCGCCGGTTGACGCGGTTGCGGACATCCTTGTACATCTTGGTGCCCATGAGTTCCAGGCTGGACTCCGTGGCGCCCATCAGCGTCAGCAGGTCCTCCACGCTCTCACTCTCTTTGAAATAGACCACGTGGGCGCCGTTCCGCAGAACGTACTTCGGCTCCAGGTTCTCTTCGGACAGGAGCTTCATGAGGTCCGTGCAGAGGACTTTGTGGGAGAGGATGAACTCAATGTGGTAGTCCTTCTCCGGGTCCGTCATGGTGCCGCAGGCCAGGAAGGCGCCGCGCAGGAGCGCCGCGTTGCAGGTCTCGTCGTCCAGGTTGGCCCGGTTCAGGCGCCGGGTGACCTCTTTCCCGCTGTAGCCGAAACTCTCCATAATTTTGAGACGGGCCTCCGCGGTGGGGACGCTGACGCGGTATTTGCCGGCCTGGGACTTCTGCTGTTCCGCCCGTTTTCCGGTCATTTCATAGACCGCGTTCGCATACATTTGGGCGATGGACTTCATTTCCGTTTTCAGGCACATATTCTGCATACTGAAGTTGCGGCAGAAAAGAAAGAGGCCGTACCGTTCGGCGTGGAGGGACTCGGGTGTCTCGTTCCCCGCCTCACGGGCAGCTTTGTCGTACTCTATCAGTTCTTCCTTGACCTTGTGTGCAAACGACATGAAAACTCCTGTGGCTAATTACGGCCTATTTCTGAATGTCACGGTGCGTGACCGTGGCGCTGTTTTTGGTGCTGGCCAGGTGCTGGTACACTTCCTGGGCAAAGGTGACCGAACGGTGTTTGCCGCCCGTGCAGCCAAAGGCCAGGACCAGTTCGCTCTTCCCCTCTTTGGCGTAGAGCGGAATGGTGAAGTCCAGAAGGTCCATCAGCTTTTGCAGGAACGCTTTGGACTCCGGGAACTGCATGACGTAGTCGTGGACTTCCTGGTCCAGACCGGTCAGGTTCTTCAGTTCCGGAATGTAGTACGGGTTCGGCAGGCAGCGGACGTCGAACACGAGGTCTGCGTCGGCCGGAATGCCGTACTTGAAGCCGAAGGACATGCACTGCACCTGCAGCGCATCCTGCACACTGCCGAGGAAGATGTTGGCAATGCGCTCCTTGAGCTGTTTCGGCGCCATATGGGACGTGTCAATGGTGAAGTCCGCACGGTCCCGGATGGCGCGGGTCAGCTTCCGTTCGGCCGCAATGGCGTCTTCCACGGAGTCGAACTCGGCGGACAGCGGGTGCCGGCGGCGGGTCTCCTTGAACCGGCGGATGAGGACGGCATCGTCGGCATCCAGAAACAGGATGCGGCAGTCCACGCCCATATCTTTGAGCTGGTCCAGGGCCTCAATGGTGTCCTGGAACTTTTTGGCGCGCGAGTCCACGACCACGGCCGTTTTCAGATCCG
This sequence comes from uncultured Eubacteriales bacterium, assembly GCA_900318715.1. Classification (GTDB taxonomy): domain Bacteria; phylum Bacillota; class Clostridia; order Oscillospirales; family Acutalibacteraceae; genus RUG420. Next base: position 5,214 of record ONLO01000135.1, read on the forward strand.
TCTCCTCCGTCTTCAGCACCAGCTGGCCGAAGGCCGGAAGCAGCTGCGGCGGCATGTTGTCAATGCAAGCAAAGCCAATGTCTTCCAGCATTTCGACGGCTTTGGATTTTCCCGCACCGGACAGGCCGGTCACAATTAAAAGCTTCATTTGAGAATGCGGACCTCCGGTTCCAGAAGAACGCCCTTCTGGTTCAGGACGGTTTCCTGGGCCAGGGTAATGAGGTCCAGTACGTCCTTGGCCGTTGCGTTGTCCCGGTTGATGACGAAACCGGCATGTTTGTCACTGATCTGGGCGCCGCCGAGCTGTTTGCCCTTGAGGCCGCACTCCTGGATGAGCGCGCCGGCGAAGAACCCTTCCGGCCGCTTGAACGTGCTGCCGGCGCTCGGGTAGTCGAGCGGCTGCTTGTCCTTGCGGCGCTGCATGAGGTTGTCCATCTTCATTTTGATGGCGTCCGGATTGTCTTTCTCCAGATGGAAGATGACGGACGTAATGATGAGGTCGGACTCCATGTAGCTGCTGTGGCGGTACTGGAAGTCCAGAGCGCTGCCGGAGCGGCTCCCCTTTTCCCCGTTGTAGTCCATGTGGTTGACCACCATGACTACATCCTTCATTTCGCCGCCGTAGGCGCCGGCATTCATGTAGATGGCGCCGCCGACGGAGCCCGGAATGCCGTAGGCAAACTCCAGGCCGCCGAAGCTGTACTCCAGCGCAAACCGGCAAAGCTTCAGGACCGATGCACCGGCTTCGGCGCGGATCATGTTGCTGCCGGCGTATTCAATATTGGAAAAGTCGTCTCCCATGACGAATACGACCTTGCGGAGCCCCTCGTCCGGCACCAGGACGTTGCTGCCCCGGCCGAGGATGATCGGCTTGACGCCGTCCTGTTTGGCGGCTTTGAGGAGAGCCGAGAGCGCGTCCACGCTGTTCGGCTCCACGACAAGGTCCGCGGGACCGCCGATATGGAAGGTCGTGTAATGCTTCATGTCCGCATACTGTATGGCTTTGCAGCCGAACTGGTTTGCGGCACGAAGGATCTGGTCGTACATGTTTTCCGTCTCCTTTAGTTCTGTGTGTTGAGTAATGCAGCGCCGATGATGCCGGCGTCGTTGCCAAGCGTGGCCGGAACAATTCTGGTCTGCTGTTTGGCCGTCTTGGCAAACCGCATGGTGTTCACCTTTTCGGTGAGCGGTTTAATGAGGTAGTCCCCTTCTTTGCTGATTCCGCCGCCGATGCAGAGCACCTCGGGCTGGAAGATGTTGATGAGGTTGGCCACGCCGACCGCAAGGTACTCCGTGAACTGGTCCACGACTTTGAGGGCCAGTTCGTCACCGGCGCGTGCGGCCTGGTACGACGTCTTGCCGTCCACGTTTTCCAGGGCCCCGTCAATGAGGTCCCACATGGCGCTCTTCTTGCCGAAGTCCCGGATGAGGGCGTCCTTGGTCTGGCGGATGAGCGCGGTGGCAGAGGCATACTGTTCAAAGCAGCCGTCACTGCCGCACTGGCAGTGCTCGCCGCCCATCTGCAAAATCATGTGGCCGACTTCGCCGGCCGCGCCGTTGACGCCGGTCAGGAGCTTGCCGCCGACGATGATGCCGCCGCCGACGCCGGTGCCGAGCGTGACGGCAATAAAGTCCTTCACACCGTTGCCGCAACCGGCCAGCGCTTCGCCGAGAGCCGCCGCGTTGGCGTCGTTGGCAATGCAGGTCTTCTTGCCGATGCGTTCCTCCACCATGTCCCGCAGCGGAACGTTTACGAATCCAAGGTTGCCGGAGAACTCCACGACTCCGTCGTTGTTGACCGCACCGGGCGTACCGATGCCGACCGAGTCAATGTTCTCCATGTCGTCCAGGGTCAGGCCCGCGTCCGACAGTGCCAGAAGCGCGGCTTCCTTAATGGCGTCGGCCACGTCTTCGGCCGGCCGCGGAAGCGCGGTCTTCACGCTGGCCTTGCCGACCAGCTGGTATTGTTCGTTGACCACGCCGGCAGCAATGTTGGTACCGCCGAGGTCTATGCCGATGGTATACATAGGATTCTCCTTAATTATTGTGCCAGACGTCGGTCTCTTTGGGCTCGGCGCCGAGGTCTTCGTCCACCATGCCGAGGCTCTCCAGGAGCTCCTTGGCGGAGTTGTGGCCCATCTTCTTCAGGCGGTTGTTGATGGCCGCCACCTCAATGATGATGGCCAGGTTCCGTCCGGGGCTGACCGGCACGGTGCAGAGCGGCACGGTAATGCCAAGGATGTTCATGGTTTCGTCGCTGATGCCCATGCGCTCATAGGCCTTGGTCTCGTCCCACTGTTCGAGTTCCACGACCAGGTCAATTTTGGAGGTCATCTTGACGGCGCCCATACCGAACAGGCTGCGGGCGTCAATAATGCCGATGCCGCGGAGTTCAATGAAGTGCCGGATGTTGTCCGGAGCCGAACCGACCAGCGTCTTCTTGGACACTTTGCGGATTTCCACGGCGTCGTCCGCCACGAGGCGGTTGCCGCGCTTGATGAGTTCCACGACACATTCGCTCTTGCCGACGCCGCTCTCACCAATGATGAGGACGCCTTCGCCGGAGACTTCGACCAGGACGCCGTGCCGGGTCTCCCGTTCAGCCAGTTCCACGTTGAGGAACGAGACCAGGGAGGACGTGGCGAACGAGGTGTGGTCGTTGGTCTTCAGCAGCGGGACGCCGAACTCCTCCGCAGCCGGGACGAACTGCTGGATCAGGCTGTCCGGCACCATGACGGAGAAGACAAGGGCAACCGGGCCGGCGCCCATGAGACGGCGGATGCACGCGAGGCGGGTCTCGTCGTCCAGGTCCTGGAGGTAAATGGACTCGGAGTTGCCGACGAACTCAATGCGCTCGGCGGCAAAATTCTTGTCGTACCGGGCCAGGATGAGGCCGGGCCGGTTGACCTCCATGGACTGGACAGGAATTTCCTCAGCGGGCTTCGGCAGATAGACGGCCGTGTACCCTTCCGAGGCAATGACCTTGCTGAGCGGAACACTGTATTTACCAGTCAAAGAAACACTTCCTTTACGGGTTCAAAAGGGTCATATTCTTTAAAATTCAGTAAATTATTTTACCATAGAAGGCAACGCCTTTACAACACTCCGGGGCATCTTTCACGCGTTGAGTTTCCCCCGTTCGTGTTATACAATAAAACCAATATTCCAGATGAAACGGAAGGTACTCAGTCATGACCCATACCCTTCAGGAAATCCTGTCCCGCGTCGACCATACCCTGCTGCGTCCGGACGCCACGGAGGCCGAAATCAAAGCCCTCTGTGCCGATGCAGCCCGTTACCATACCGCGTCCGTCTGCGTTCCTCCGAGTTACGTCAGCCTGGCCGCGGAAGAACTGACCGGCTCCGGCGTCATGGTCTGCACCGTCATCGGCTTCCCGAACGGCTACCACACGACGGAGACCAAGTGTTCCGAAGCCGCCGAAGCCGTCATGGCCGGGGCCGATGAAGTGGATATGGTCGTCAACCTCGGGTGGGTCAAGGACGGCCGGTACGACCAGATCCTCCGGGAAATTAGCGATGTGAAGAGGTCGGCCGGAAAGGCCGCCTTGAAGGTCATTGTGGAAACCTGTCTTCTGACCGAAGAGGAGAAGATCCGCATGTGCGAAGTGGTCTCGGCGTCCTCAGCCGACTTCATTAAGACCTCCACAGGCTTTTCCAAAGGCGGCGCCACCCCGGAGGACATTGCCCTGTTCAAGGCGCACGTTTCGAACGGCACCAAAATTAAGGCGGCCGGCGGCATTGCCTCCCTGGAGGACGCGGACCGGTTCCTGACGCTCGGCGCGGACCGGCTCGGCACCAGCCGCATTGTAAGACTTGTGAAAGAAGGAAACCTGTTATGAAGAATACTCCTACTCCGCACAACAGCGCGGCTCCCGGAGATTTTGCCAAAACCGTGCTCATGCCCGGTGACCCTCTGCGGGCAAAGTTCATTGCAGAACACTTTCTGACAGATGCCATGCTCGTCAACAACGTGCGCGGCATCCAGGGGTACACCGGGACTTACAACGGCACACCGGTGTCCGTCATGGCCAGCGGCATGGGCATGCCATCCATTGGCATCTACTCGTATGAGCTCTACAACTTCTACGGCGTGGAGAACATTATCCGCATCGGCTCCGCCGGCGGCATTGCCGACGGCGTGGACCTGCGGGACCTGGTTGCCGGTATGGCGGCCTGCACCAACTCCCATTATATGAAACAGTACGGTCTGCCTGGCACCTATGCGCCGGCCGCGGACTACACGCTCCTGCGAACCGTGGATGACGCCGCCAACGACTTGGGGCTGGACCTCAAGATCGGCCTGCTGCTCTCGACGGACACGTTCTACAACGACACACAGGGCCTCGACACCTGGCAGAAAATGCACAACGTGCTGGCCGTGGAAATGGAGGCTGCCGCGCTCTACCTGAACGCCGCACGGGCCGGCAAGCGGGCGCTTGCCATCTGCACCATTTCGGACTGCCCGCTGAAGGGCACCGGCCTCCCCGCCGAAGACCGGGAAACCGGTTTCACCGACATGATGAAACTGGCTCTGGAAGTGGCGGTAAGAATGGACCATGAATAAACGGATCTTTCTCATTGTCCTGGACAGTTTCGGGGTCGGTGAACTGCCGGATGCGGCGGTCTTCGGGGACGAGGGCAGCAACACGCTGCGCACCATTATAAGCTCTCCCAAATTTCAGGCCCGCAACCTCCGGAACCTCGGACTCTTCAACATTGACGGCATAGACTGCGGTCCCGGCGTAAGCGCACCCCTGGCCGCTTACGGCAAGTGCGCCGAAGCCTCTGCCAGCAAGGACTCCACCACCGGCCATTGGGAACTCTGCAGCCTCATTTCGGAGACGCCCATGCCGACGTTTCCGGACGGCTTTCCGGCGGACGTTCTGGCCGAATTCGAACGGCGCGTCGGGCGCAAAACCATAGTCAACAAGCCCTATTCCGGCACGGCGGTCATTGCGGACTACGGCGAGCAATCTGTCCGGGACGGCAGCCTCATTGTCTACACCTCGGCGGACTCGGTGTTCCAGATTGCCGCCCATGAAGAGGTGGTGCCGCTGCCGGAGCTCTACCAAATCTGTGAGACCGCCCGGGACATGATGACCGGTCCCCTTGCCGTCGGGCGCGTCATTGCGCGGCCGTTCGTCGGGACGCCGGGCCACTACACCCGCACCACCAACCGCCGGGACTTTTCTTTGACACCCTCCGGCCGGACCCTGTTGGACGAACTCAAGGCCGCCGGCAAAGACGTCATCGGCATTGGCAAAATTAATGACCTGTTCAACGGCGCCGGCCTGACCGAGTCGGTCCACACGGACGGCAACACCCACGGGCTGGCCGTAACGCTGGAAACGGCAAAGCGGGACTTTGACGGACTCTGCTTTGTCAACCTCGTGGACTTTGACACCCTGTACGGCCACCGCAATGACATAGACGGCTACGCAGCCGCCGTGGCCGAGTTCGACCGCTGGTGGGACACCTTCGCTGCCGCACTCCGCCCGGACGACCTGGTCATTCTGACCGCAGACCACGGCTGTGACCCCGGCACCCCCAGTACAGACCACTCCAGGGAGTACATCCCCATGCTTTGGTACGGCAGCGGTGTCCGGCCGGTCAACCTGCATACACGGCCGACCTACGCGGATATCGGCAAAACCATTGAGGACTGTTTCGGCCTGCATTCGGACCTTGCCGGAACCAGTTTGAAAGAACTCATTTTAGGAGGCAGCTCATGAAAGTACCGGTCAAAAAGATCCTGGCGGAGACGTATTCCGAACAGGCCCTGATGGACCTGGCCGCGGAGGGGCGCTGTTTCTCGTACGCCCCCTATTCCCGCTTTTCCGTCGGCGCGGCGCTGCTCTGTTCGGACGGTTCGGTCTACACGGGCTGCAACATTGAAAACGCCTCTTTCGGCGCCACCAACTGTGCGGAGCGGACGGCGCTCTTCAAAGCCGTAGCGGACGGGCACCGGAACTTTGTGGCCATTGCCATTACCGGCGGCCCCTCGGAAGAGCCGGACGCTGTGGGCACCGACGGTCCGGCTTCCGCTGCGCCCTGTTTCCCCTGCGGTATCTGCCGCCAGACGCTGTCCGAATTCTGCGGGCCGGACTTCCGGATCCTGCTGAACGGCGAAGACGGCACCATTACGACCAAAACACTCGGCGAACTTCTTCCGTTCGCCTTCCATCTGGAGGACTGACATGGATTTTGACATTTATGACATTATCCGCAAGAAGCGGGACGGCGGCGAACTCACCGAAGAGGAAATCCGCTACTTCGTCAGCCGCTACACGGACGGCCACATTCCGGACCCGCAGGCCGCGGCGCTTCTCATGGCCATCTGCATTAACGGCATGACACCGGAGGAGACCACCGCCCTGACGCTGGCCATGACCTATTCCGGCGACGTCATGGACCTGAGCTCCGTGAACGGCCCGACCGCGGACAAGCACAGCACCGGCGGCGTCGGCGACAAGACCACCCTCGTGGCAGCGCCCGTGGCCGCTGCCTGCGGCGTGAAAGTGGCCAAGATGACGGGACGCGGCCTCGGCCACACCGGCGGAACGGTGGACAAGCTCGAATCCATTCCGGGGTTCCTGACCGAACTGCCGCCGGACGTCTTCCTGGCGCAGGTCAACAAGATCGGCCTCTCCATCATCGGGCAGACCGGCCGCCTGACGCCTGCGGACAAAAAGCTCTATTCCCTGCGCAATTCCACCGGCACGGTGGAAAGCATTCCGCTCATTGCCTCATCCATAATGAGCAAGAAATTCGCCGGCGGCAGCCAGAGCATTGTGCTGGATGTCAAGTACGGCAGCGGCGCCTTCATGAAGACGCCGAAAGCGGCACTGGAGCTGGCCGAAACCATGGTTGCCATCGGCCGCAGGGAGAACCGCCGTATGACAGCCGTCGTCTCCAACATGGACACGCCGCTCGGCAACTGCATCGGCAACAACCTGGAGGTCATTGAGGCCATTGAAATCCTGAACGACCGCGGCCCGGCGGACCTGCGTGAAATCTGCCTGACCCTGGCCGCGCTTATGGTCTCCTCGGCGCTGGAAATACCCTACGACGACGCTTTTGCCAAAGCGGAACAGACCCTGAAAGACGGGTCCGCCCTTGGAAAACTGCGGGATATGGTCAAGGCGCAATTGGGCGATTCAACCCTGATCGATTACCCCGAGCGCTTTGCTTCCTGCCGGTTTTTGCATGAGGTGCGGGCTTCGGAGGAAGGTTATATCAGCTCCATGAATTCGGAGAAGATTGGCGCAGCCAGCATGCTTCTCGGCGCCGGACGGCGCTTCCCGGACGACGCCATTGACTTCTCGGCTGGCATTGTGCTCAAGAAGAAGACCGGCGACAAAGTGGACATCGGCGAACCCATTGCCAGCCTCCACTCCAGCCGGGACAAGACGCTGCACGAGGCCGAAAACCTGCTGAACGAAGCCATTACCTACAGTAAAAAAGCTCCCCCGAAGGAGAAGCACATCTATAATATTATTCATGAATAATTTTCCATCAAAAAAGAGCCGCAGATGCGGCTCTTTTCTCGTTCAGTCGGCCATCAGCGAGGCCAGAATGGCGGAGTACACGCGGGCGGGGTCCTCCGTGAAGTTGTTCTTCAGGGTCTCCGCTTCCTCACGGGTGGTGGTGTACACGGACAGTTCCATGAGCTTCGTGTCATGGTCCGCCATGGTGAAGGATACGGCAAAGCCGTCTCCCTCTTCGGTAATGCGCACGTGGTTGTCCCGGGCGTTGCGCTCCTTGGTCAGGACGCGCAGAAGGGTCCGGACGGCGTTTTCGCGCACCGTTTTCGGCAGATCCTCTTCCACGAAGTCAATGGCGCGGCGGCCCTGTTCGGTCAGGGCGACATGTTCGGTGCCGTCCACGGACAGAGTGTCCAGGTTGCCGTTTTCGGTGAGGTCCTTCATGGCGTCTTTTATTTCAAAGTAGTTGGCATAGCCGTTGTCCTGCAGGACGCCGGCCAGCGTCTCTTCCGACACGCTGCGGCCGATGCGGTCCAGGAGGTACAGGATGAGGATCCGGATTTCCCCGCGGCTCTGCAGTCCGCCCGGGCGGACACCGGCGTTCAGGGCGTCTGACATCAGTAATCCTCCCCTTTCTGGTTCGTAACACCGCTGATGTCCTCACGGGACATGAAGAGGTATCCGTTGTTGACCAGCAGGTCAATGTCGGACAGGGCGTATTCAATACCCTTGGCCACACAGTTGACCGGGTCTTCGGCAATGCGGGTCATAATGCCCGTGGCGTTTTCAATGACCTGGTCAATGCCAAAGAGCAGCGCCGTGCCGCCGGTCAGGATAATGCCTTCCGACATAATGTCACCGGCCAGTTCCGGCGGGGTGCGCTCGAGGACGTCCCGGACGGCGGTGACAATGGCGCGGATGTGTTCGCGCATGGCAAAGTAGACCTCGTTGGACGAAATTTCGAATTCCACCGGCATGCCGGAGATGTAGTCCTTGCCTTTTGCAATCATGGCAATGCCTTCGTCGCGGCGGAAGGCACAGCCGATCTTTTTCTTGATTTCCTCGGCGGTCAGTTCGCCGATGAGGACGTTGCGTTCCCGTTTGCAGTACTTCATGATGGCGTCGTTCAGGGTATTGCCTGCCACTTTGATAGACGAGGCCACCGCCATGGCGCCCATGGTAATGACGGCCACGTCCGTGGTGCCGCCGCCGAGGTCAACGATCATGACGCCGTTCGGCTGCGAAGTGTCCACGCCGGCGCCGATGGCCGCCGCAAGAGGCTCTTCCATGAGGCAGGCGCGTCCGGCTCCGCTGGCCGTAATGACGTCCAGAATGGTCCGCTTTTCCAGGTTCGTGACCGTTCCGGGCATACTGACAATAATATTCGGCTTGAAGATTTCGTTGCCGCAGATCTTTTTGATGAAGTAGCGGAGCATCTGCTCCGTCACGGAGAAGTCCGAGACGACGCCGTCCTTGAGCGGCCGGACCACACGGACGGAGTCCGGTTCGCGGCCGACCATCCGCTGCGCGGCCTTGCCGACCGCAAAGAGGCTGTCCGTCTTCCGGCGGTACGCAACCACCGACGGCTCCGACATAATAATACCCTTGCCTTCCTGACACGTGACGACGCTGGTCGTCCCAAGGTCAATTCCAATATTCAGTCCAACCAAACGTCTCACCTCGTTCCTCTGTGCGCGGACTTACACAGTACTCACAAATTTAAATATTAAGGCTTTTTGTTATAAAAAAATAGTCATTTTTTATGAACTTTCTGCGGGCCGGTGTTCCGGGTCAGGGCCGCGGTGGCCACATAGACCGCTTTGGCGCCGTGGAGCCGCAGGATGCCGGCGCACTCGCCGGCCGTGGCGCCGGTGGTCACAATGTCGTCCACCAGCAGGATGGTTTTCCCTGCAACGCTGCGGCCGTTCCCCAGGCGCAGGGCGCCGCGGATGTTCTGCCGCCTGGCCTCCGCCCCGAGGAAGTGCTGCATTTGCTCCCCGGACTTCTTGGTCAGGAGACCGCCGTCAAAGACGGGCTCCGGGTGTCCCGGCACCGGGTCCGGATGGATCCGCCGTGCCAGGGCCTCCGCCTGGTTGAACCCGCGGCGGGCATAGGAGTCCCGGCTCATGGGAACGCAGGTAATGAGGTCGAACGGAATGTCGAAGTACTGGGCCTCCACCACCTGCTGCATGGCCGCCGCAAGCGGTATGGCCGCGTCTTCCCGGCCGCGGAACTTCATGTGAAGGATGGCGTCCCGCACGCGGCCTTCATAGTAGTACGGCGCCACTACTCGTTCGTAGGCGTGCGGCCGTTTCCGGCAGCGGCAGTCGCAAAGCGAAACGCCGCAGAACGGACAGAACGGCGGCGTTATACGAAGGAATGTTTCGGCACAGGCGGGACAGACCAGACGGTCCGGGTCAGCCGGTTCCCCGCAGCATACGCAGGTTGCGGGGTAAAGGACCGACCACCAGTTCCGGAAGGTCATCCCCTTTGCCATTCGTTCCTCCTCAATGCATTAAAAAGTATTTGAGCGCCGAGTACCGGCGGATCTTTTTGTCGTTGGATACCATGGACTCCACCGTGGCGCGGCGCCCGATGACAATCATCTTGGAGCGCGCCCGGGTCACAGCCGTGTAAAGCAGGTTGCGGTAGCACAGCTGCGGCGGTACGTCCACCACCGGCATGATGACCGCTTCGAATTCCGAGCCCTGGCTCTTGTGAACGGTGACGGCGTACGCCAGTTCCAGCTCATTCAGGTTTGCCATTGGGTACAGGGCTTCCCGTCCCTCGAAGTCTATGGTGAAGACGCCGCGGGCGCGGTCAATGTCTTTGAGAATGCCTACATCGCCGTTGAAAATGCCGTTGCCCTCTTCCCCGTCCCGGGTCCAGAGGATGTTGTAGTCGTTGCGGATCTGCATGACCTTGTCCCCGACGCGGAACACGCGAGTCTTGAGCTTCAGCTCCGGTTTGCCCTTTTCGGCGGGGTTCACAGCCTCCTGCAGGACACGATTTAAGTTGACGGTGCCGGCGTCGCCCTTGCGGGACGGGCACAGGACTTCAATGTCCCGGATGGGGTCGTAGCCGTAGGCGGCGGGTAACCGGTCGCGATACAGCCCGACAATGTCTCTCACCGTCTGCACGGCGGAAGGGCGTTCCATATGGAAAAAGTCGTTGTCCTTCACGTCCAGATCCGGCAGTTCGCCGCGGACAATCTTGTGGGCATTGGTGACAATGAGGCTCTGCATGGCCTGGCGGAACACTTCGTCCAGCCGGACCACGGGCAGGAGCCCGGAGTCAATGAGGTCGTGCAGGACGTTGCCGGCGCCAACGGGCGGCAGCTGGTCCGAGTCCCCGACCATGACGAGGCGGCAGCCCATGGGAAGGGCTTCCAGGAGCGCCGCAAACAGGACGACGTCCACCATGGAGAGTTCGTCCACAATGACGGCGTCCGCCTCAATGGGGTTGCGGGCGCAGCGGCCGAACACCATGCGCTCGGTGCCCGTGCGCTCGGCCTCCAGGAGCCGGTGGATGGTCTTTGCCTCTTTGCCGGTAATTTCCGACATGCGCTGGGCGGCGCGGCCCGTGGGCGCGGTCAGGACGACGTTCAGGCCGTCTTCCTCCAGGAGCTGGAGAATGCCGTTGACCGTGGTCGTCTTACCGGTGCCGGGACCGCCGGTCAGAATGAGGATGCCCTTTTCAATGGCGGTTTGGATGGCCTCCCGCTGCAGGGACTCATACTGAATGCCGTTGGCCTTTTCAATGCGCTTCATGTCCTTGTCCAGCGTCGGCCGGCCGGCGGGCGGGAACTTCACCATCATCTTGATACGCTGGGCGCTCATCCACTCGGCCTCGTAGATGTCCGGGCGGAAGACGAATTCCCGGCCGCCCATGTCGGCAACGGCCAGGTTCTTTTCTTCGGTCAGGGTATCTATGGCAATGTCAACAGTGTCTTCGTTTGTGCCGAGCAGTTCGGCGGCCGGACGCAGCAGTTTCTCCCGCGGCAGGCAGGTGTGGCCGTTGCCGAGGTTGTGCGAAACGACGTAGAGGACGCCGGCCTTGACCCGGTACTCCTCTTTCGGTTTGTCCGGCATGGCGGAAGCCAGGTTGTCCACGCGGTCAAAGCCCATGCCAATGTCCGCCATACAGAGCAGGTACGGGTTTTCACTGATGCGGCCGACGGCGTTGTCCCCGAACGCCCGGTAGGCGTGGAGTGCTTCCGTCGGGGTCAGGCCGAAGTTTTCCAGCGTCATCATCATTTCGCGGACGGCGTACTGCTCCCGGAACTGCTCCGAAATCTGGCTGGCCTTGGTTTTGGAAATACCTTTGATCCGGGCCAGTTCATCCGGCCGGTCCGCCAGCACCTGGAACGTGTCCTCGCCAAACGCCTCTATAATTTTTCCGGCGGTGGAAGGCCCAATGCCTTTCACCGCCCCGCTGCTCAGATATTTCAGCATCTGGGCAACGGTCCCGGGCATGGAGCGCTCACAGAGCTCCGCGCGGAACTGACGGCCGAAGGTGGCGTGATTGTCCCAGCGCCCGGACAGCCGGAGTTCTTCACCGGCCGATATTTCCGGCAGTACGCCGACGACCGTAATGAGTTCTCCGTCCTCCGTGGAAATGTCCATGACCGTAAAGCCGGTCTCCGGTTTCCGGAAGACGATTTCTTCCGCAACACCTTCCAGCACTTCCAGTTCTTCGCTCTGGTCCAATCCGTTCCCCTCCTCCCGCTGTTGTGTTTGAAATGCGTGACCGGGCGTGTAAGCCGAGTTCTGTTATCTCAGGCAACTATCTATCTAGGCCTGCCATTGCTGACAGGCTCAAGCCACCCTTCTGGAGTATGGGCCGAGCAAGCCACTCCAAGTCGGTGTTGCTCCGGATAGGGTTTACATAGCCATGATGTCTCCACCATGCTGGTGAGCTCTTACCTCGCCTTTCCACCCTTGGTCCGGCAAAGCCGGGCCGGTATCTCTCTGTTGCACTTTCCCTGGGGTCACCCCCGGCGGCCGTTAGCCGTTATCCTGCTCTGCGGGGCTCGGACTTTCCTCTCGTGCCATGCGGCACCAGCAGCTGCCCAGCCCGGTCACGCGGACAATTCTAAACGAAAAGAGTTGATTAATCAAGCAATGCGCGGTAAAATCTAACGAATTGACAATCTTTTATATTTTAAAAGACCAGTTGTTTTCACGAGAGGTTATTATATGCCGGATATTTATTTCAACAAGAACCCGAAACGCCGTGACGACTACGACGGCTACAACGAGTCGGGAGACTATCATCGCTACGAAGATCTGAACACCGGACGCAAAAAGTCCCGTGCCCGGAGAGCCAAGGCATACGACCCGAACGACTATGCCTACAACGACCGTTCCGGCCGTAAGTCCTCCCGGGGCGATGTACGCTTTGACGGAAGATACAACGACTATATTGAAGACGACGAGTACTACGAGCGCCAGCGGCGCGCCGAGTACCAGCGCCAGCAGCAGCGCCGTGCGCAGCAGCGTCCGGCCGGCCGTTCTGCGCGCCGGTACGACGACTATGACGACTACGGCCGGGGACGCCGGTCCCGCAGAAGACCGCGGAAACGCCGCGGATGTCTGCATGCTCTGCTCTCTCTCCTTCTGGTTTTTGTCATTCTCTATGCCGGCGTCTGTGAACTCCTGTTCTGGGGCATGGATTACGCACCGGGCAACCATAAGGCCAACAACTACGTGTCGGCCGCAAGTCTGAAGAGGAATCCGCTCATTACGAATATCCTCTTAGTCGGCGTGGACGCCCGCGAAGGCGACACCACGTTCCGGTCCGACACCATGATGCTCATTACCATTGACCGCATGCACATGAAAATAAAGCTGACGTCGTTCCTGCGGGACAGCTACGTGGAAATTCCGGGCTACGGCAAGGCCAAGCTCAACGCGGCCTGCTCGTACAACGGCGTCCAGGGTGTCATTGACACCATTGAGTACAACTATGGCATAAAGATAAACAAGTACATCGCCGTGGATTTCAGCGCCTTCACCCAGCTCATTGACGGGCTCGGCGGCGTGGACGTCCCGGTCACCGAACGCGAGGCCAACTACCTCAACAACACCTGGTCCAAGTGGTCCCTCACCGGCCGCCAGGTCTACTTCCAGGCCGGCGAAAGCGTCCACATGGACGGCGAAATGGCCCTCATGTTCTGCCGGATCCGGTATCTGGACTCCGACGTCATGCGGACGAAGCGCCAGCGCCTCGTCATTGCGGCCCTGAAGAACAAGCTGACCAGTACCAATCCGCTGGACCTCGTGAAATCCGTCCGTGCGGTGGCGCCGAACATCCAGACCGACATGCTCAAACTGCGTCTCGGTCTCATAGGACTCAACTACCTGCTGCTCTACCACTTCTTCCCCATTTCACAGACGGCCATTCCGGTTACGGGGACCTGGTATGACGTTTCCAACGAGGCCGGCGACGTCGTCTCCTTTGACGTTGCCACGGCCGCGGAGCAGCTCAAGCAGTTCATTTACCACGACGTGGAACCGGGCGTCCAGGACTAAGGTCCCGCGCTCCCCTTTCTTTACTTTCCCACACGGTTTTGATAGACTGAAACTCAGTTAGGAGTTGATTGTATGTCGACAAAGAAAGTCCCTGCATTCCCGCGCATTCTCATTACGGTCCTGTTCATCCTGGCAAGCCTGGTGTACCTGGTGGCCCTGGCCGGCCACACGGCGGTCATTGCCAACTTTGCCGCTGCCCACGGTCTCGGCTGGGTGGTCGGGTTCCTGCAGACGCGGTTCTTCCCGTTTGAACTCGGCGCGGCGCTTGCCATGGTAGTTGCCACCATTATTGCCGGTTCGCTGCGCATTGCCCGCGGCTACCCGTCCGGCCTGACGCTCGGCACGCTGGTCTACAATGACATCATGTGCATTGCCGGCGTCTACATTTTCAATATGTACGACCATCTGCGGGAGTATTTCCCCTATCAGATGCTCTTCCTCATTCCGGTCATTACCATCCTTCTCTCCATTATCTTCCTGCTGGATGACAGCCGCCGCCTGAAGAAGCGCGTCCGTCTGGCCGAGGGCCACGAGCGCATCTTCGAGGATCCGGAGGCGCCGGAGCGCGAACTGACCCGCAAGGAAAAGAAAGCGCTTGAGAAGAAGCAGAAGGAACAGGCCAAGCTGGAGAAGAAAGCACAGAAACAGGACCGCCGTCTGGAGAAAGCCAAACTCAAGGACGAAGCCGAAGGCTACGCCCCCGACGTCTATGATGACGACGAGGACGAGGACCTGAACGACGATGCCTGGAGCAAAGACGAAGCCGCGGAAGCCGCTCCTGCTGAGGCTGCGGAAGCCGCTCCTGCCGAGGCTGCGGAAGCTGTTGAAACGGCCGAAGCTGCCGAAGCGGTTGAAGCTCCGGAAGCCGCCGCTGCCGCTGCAGAAGCCCCTGCCGAGCCGAAGAAATCCTTCTGGAAGCCCGTGAAAGCCCGGACCGACGACGACATTGCCGATCCGCTGGACCTGGAAGGCGTCATTCCCGAAGAGCCGGCTGAACCGGACGTCACGCTGAAGACGGTCGACCTCTCTGCCGAAGCCGAAGCTGCAGATGAGGCGGTTGAAGAAGACGAAGCGGAAGAAACCGCCGAAGAGGCTGCGGAAGCCCTGAAAGAGAAGGCTGCTGACGCGGCAGAGGCTGTGGAAGCTCAGGCTGCTGACGTTGCGGAAGCCGACGAAGCACCGGCTGAGTCGGACCTTTCCATGTCGGACGCCGACCTCGACGCCCTGCTCGGCAAGTTCGAGAACTACCTCGACGACGACATTCGCCGCCGCAGCCGCCGGGAATCCGAATAATCTGGCGTAAGGCTTAAGAGCTGAATCGCCTTGTAAAAACCGAAAAAGCAAACTGCCGCAGGCGGAAAACCCGCTTGCGGCAGTCTTTTTGTCCGCCGGACCGGTCCAAATGCCTGAAAAATTAATATAACGTTGAATTTATGACTTTACTGTGCTAAAATGATAAAGATTTTCTCAAAGATTGAGGGGTATTGTATGAATTTTGAAATCCTTGCATTCATCATCTACTTCGTCTGCATGCTCGGCATCGGCGTGTATTTCTTCACCCGTGCCCAGTCCGTCTCCGCAACGGAGAAGGACTATTTCCTCGGCGGACGGAAAATGGGTCCCTGGGTCACCGCTCTGAGCGCTCAGGCATCCGACATGTCCGCATGGCTCCTGATGGGTCTTCCGGGCTCCATCCTCGCCTTCGGCCTCGGCCAGGCCTGGATCGGCATTGGTCTGGTCATCGGCACCGCGCTGAACTGGATCTTCTGCGCCAAACGTCTCCGCCAGCTGTCCAAGGCTGCGGATGACGCCATTACCATTCCGGAGTACCTGCAGAACCGCTTCTTCACGAAGAGCCCGGCGCTCTCCATTCTGTGCGCCATTGTCTTCATGATCAGCTTCACCATCTACGTTGCTTCCGGGTTCGTGGCCGGCGCTTCGGTCTTCACGACCCTGGTTCCGTCTCTGACCACCCGTACGGCAACCATCATCTTTGCCGCCATCATCCTGCTCTACACCTTCCTCGGCGGTTACAAAGCCGTTTCCTGGACGGACTTCTTCCAGGGCATCCTGATGCTGGCCGCCCTCATTGCGGTGCCCATCCTGGTCGTTGCCACAACGCATCTGGATACCGCTTCTCTGTCGCAGGTCATTATCGGCAGTGACGGCACCGAGTACGCCTTCACCAGCAACCTCTTCTCCGCCACCTGGCAGGAAGTCGTTTCCGGTCTGGCCTGGGGCCTTGGCTACTTCGGCATGCCGCACATCCTGGTCCGCTTCATGGCCATTGAGAAACCGTCCATGATCAAGAAATCCGCTACGGTTGCCATTATCTGGGTCGTCATTTCCCTGGGCGCCGCCATTGTCATGGCCTACCTCGGCCGCATGGTCGTCGGTGCCGAACTCCTGGCCGCCGGCAACCAGAAGCTGGTCTTTGTGGCCCTTGCCAGACAGTACTTCCCGGCCTTTATTTCCGGTATCCTTCTGGCCGCCATTATTGCCGCTTCCATGTCCACCGCGGACTCGCAGCTGCTGGTTGCATCGTCCTCGTTCACGAACGACATCTACAAGCAGGTCATCCGCAAAGACGCCGACAACAAAGAGCTTCTCTGGGTCGGCCGTGTGCTGGTTCTGATTGTTGCTGTTATTGCCTTCTTCATTGCCAACTCCCGCGGTTCGGGCGCCCAGGCCATTATGGAAATGGTCGAAAATGCATGGGGCCTGTTCGGTGCCGCCTTCGGCCCGGTCATCCTGCTGTCCCTGTTCTGGAAGCGCTTTAACCATGCCGGCGCCATTGCCGGTATTGCCGCCGGCGCGGTCGTGGACCTTGTCTGGTACAACCTTCTGACGGATGTCACCGGTGTCTATGAAATCCTTCCGGGCTTCGTGGCCGGTCTCATCTGCGCCGTCATCGTCACGCTCCTGACCAAGGCTCCCGAGCAGAAGGTCGTTGACCTCTTCGAGAAAGCCACCGCCAAGGATTTCGACGAATAATCCAACACAACACAA
>ONLO01000136.1 GCA_900318715.1 uncultured Eubacteriales bacterium
ATGGCCATCTGTGAGCCCGGCGACACCATTATGGGCATGGACCTCAACGCCGGCGGACACCTGACGCACGGTGCCGCTGCCAACTTCTCCGGCCGGTTTTTCAACGTGGTTCCCTATGGCGTCACGGACGACGGCTTCATTGACTATGACGCCGTGGAAAAGCAGGCCATGGAATGCAAACCGAAGATGATGATTGCCGGCGCATCTGCTTACCCCAGAATTATTGACTTTGCGCGCTTCCGGGACATTGCCGACAAGGTCGGCGCCGTTCTCTGGGTGGACATGGCTCACATTGCCGGTCTGGTTGCCGGCGGACAGCATCCGTCGCCCATTCCGTACGCCCATGTCACCACCACGACCACGCACAAGACCCTTCGCGGTCCCCGCGGCGGTCTGATCCTTTCCAGCAACGAGGTCAACGAGCAGTATAACTTCAACAAAGCCGTATTCCCGGGCTCCCAGGGCGGTCCTCTGGAGCATGTCATTGCCTCCAAAGCCATTGCCCTCGGCGAAGCACTGAAGCCTGAGTTCAAAGAGTATCAGGCTCAGATTGTCAAGAATGCAGCGGCCCTTGCCGAAGCTCTGAAGAACGTCGGGTTCAAACTGGTTTCCGGCGGCACGGACAACCACCTCATGCTGGCGGACCTCACGGTCATTCCGGACCTGACCGGCAAAGACCTGCAGAACAAGTGTGACGAAGTCCACATTACCTTGAACCGCAACGCCATTCCGAACGACCCGCGCTCGCACTTCGTGACCAGCGGCGTCCGCATTGGCACCCCGGCCATTACAGCCCGCGGCTTCCGGGAGGACGAGATGCCGGCCATTGCCGAATGTATCTGGGACGTTGCCACGGACTTTGACGGCAAGAAGGACGACATTATTGCCCGCGTTGCCGCCCTGGTGGAAAAACATCCCATTTACGAATAAGCAGCATTCATGAAGCTTTACTTTATGCGTCACGGCCAGACGGAGTACAATACGAAGCATTTGCTCCAGGGCCGGATGAATACGGATCTGACGGCCGACGGACGCCGGCAGGCCGCAGAGGCCCGGCAGCACTTTGCCGACGCCGGCATTGCGTTTGACCGCGTCTACAGCAGCCCGCTGAACCGTGCCTTTGACACGGCCGTGCTCTCCACCGGTTTTCCGGAGGACCAGATCCGGACGGACGAACGCCTCCTGGAAATTGGCTTCGGCCCGCTGGAAGCACAGCGGGTGGAGGACCTGGGATCAACATTCCAGCTGTTCTTTACCGACCCGGAGCACTACGTGACGCCGGAAGGGGCCGAGACCTATGACGAGCTCCTCACCCGGACAAAGGACTTCCTTGCGGAACTGCAGCGGGAACAGCCGGACGGAAACACGCTGGTCGTGTCCCACGGCGGCACCATCCACGCCATCTACTACGTGCTGTGCGGCGGTCCGCTCAAGGAGTTCTGGACCATGACCATGGGCAACTGCGGATATTTCGTGGTGACGGAAGAAGACGGGAATCTGACCGTCTCCGAAACGCACTTCAACGAGCATTACCGGACCCTGCCCGACTGGAAAGAGAATGAATAAAAAAAGGGTTGCCAGCTTCTGGCAATCCTTTTTTCTTATGGCTTGATTGTGTCTTTCTTATGGCTTTATTTTGCCCGGGTTTTTGAGCAGCCACTCGGTGCTGGTGTCCGCCCGGTTCCGTTCGGCTTCCGCGCGGACCTTCGGGTCGTTGATGTAGTCGTCCAGCAGCGGCGTGCCCTCTTCCTGTGCGGAGAGGAGGAAGAACACGGCCTTGGCGCTGAACGGGTAGAACTTGCACAGGCTCAGCCAGGTGCAGACGTCTATGTTGAGGTAGTCCAGCACTTCGGACACGACCGTGGACACGAGGTCCGGCCGTGCGTCGTCCTTGTAGCCGATGGCGTAGAAGTCCTGGTACGGGGACTTCGGATCCGGATTCTTCTGCTGGACGGTCAGACGGTACTCGGGCTTTACCATGTCCTCGTAAATGCCGATGAGCTGCATCATGTGCATGATTTCATATTCCCCGAAGTCCAGGAACAGGCGCAGCAGGGGAAGGCCGTCGACGTCCCGGAACAGGGTGGCGTCCTGCCAGTAGGCGAGGACGTTCCCCAGGGGAATGCCGGTGTCGTACTTCTGACGCTCTTCACAGGCGCTGACGAGTTCGGAGACGGTGTACTCGTCCGACTTCGGAACGCCTTTCAGAATGCGCCAGGCGTTGACCAGAAGGCCGGCGTCTTCCCGCAGGTCGTGCAGGTCTTCCATAATGTACTCCGGCCAGCTGAAGAGGAGCGCGGAACGGTAGAGGTTCCACTCCATAATGGAGAGATCCAGCGCCTCCAGGGTATTGTTGAATTTGCGCAGCCAGACCGAACGCAGCGAAACGTCTTTTTCCACATTCAGAATGTCTTCGAATGCGGGATACGGTTCGCCGGTCTGCTCGGCCTCATAGGCTGCCGCCAGGCTCAGGGCAGGAAGGGTCACATTCATGCGGGTCTCTTTTCGTCGTTCTTCGCGGCAGGTTTCTTGTTTCCGCGTTTGCCGCGCAGGCGCGGGAGCGCCAGGGTCAGGAACAGGACC
This sequence comes from uncultured Eubacteriales bacterium, assembly GCA_900318715.1. Taxonomy (GTDB): domain Bacteria; phylum Bacillota; class Clostridia; order Oscillospirales; family Acutalibacteraceae; genus RUG420. The sequence continues at coordinate 2,584 of ONLO01000136.1, forward strand.
AGCAGCAGAGAGGCCAGGGAAATGAGCAGGCCGGTGCGGAGACCGGGGGAATGGTACCGGAACGAAACCGTGTGCTGGCCTTCGTCCATGCGGATGCCGATGAGCGCGCCGCCGAGCTTGACAATTTTGTCCGACGGCACTTTGGCACCGTCTACACAGATGTCCCAGCCCGGGTCGTAGTTGATGGACGTGAACAGCATCTGGTTCGGTCCGATGGTAACGGTGCCTTCCAGATGGGTATCACTCTTAAAGGTGACGTCCATGGCGCCGCTGTTCAGCTTGTTGTAGGCTTCGCGGAACTTGTCGTCGTTGACGCCGTTGATGTAGATTTCTACACTGCCGTTCGTGTTCTCGGCTTTGGCGTTCATGACAATTTTGGTGCCCTTCTTAATTTTGCCGAGGGCGTAAACGTATTCGGAGTTGTCAATAATGCGCTGTTCCATGTCCAGGGAACCGTCCACACTGTAGAAATGCAGTGTTTCGAGGTCCGCGCTGCGGACATAGACGAAGACGTTGCGGTCTTCGGGGACGGTGAACTCCGCGTCAAAGCTGGCGTCCTGCTCCGCGTCGTTGCGGTGGAACGTGTAGGACCCGGAGTCAATGGCTTCGGCGAACGGCTCCATGTTGTTGTACGTGAAGTTGTCCACCGGAATGTTCTCAAAGATGCCCTTGACGCCGCTTGCGCGGTTCCAAAGGTCCTCCTGTGCCTTGAACGGACTGCTGGAGTAGTAGTTCCAGGCGTCAATGGAGGAGTCGGCCGCAAAGCCCAGCGGGAGCCAGTACTTGTTGCGGTAAATGTTCAGGTTGTCCACGTTGCCGATCTGCTCGAAGTAGTCGTCACTCATGGGAACGTTCTCGTTGTTCTGAATGAGGTACTTGAGCGCAAACGTGGCATTGTAGACCGGGGTCTGCAGGTCGTACATATAACTGTTGATGTAGTTGCTGCTCTGGCCCAGGTTGTACTGCAGGTTGGAGGCCATTTCGTAGGCCATGGACGAGAACTCGTTAATGCCGTTGTATCCGTACCAGCACGGGTCCATGCAGCGGTACGGCGTGACTTTCTCCAGACGGTAGAAGCCGTCGTCGTCCTGGTCGTACTCGTCAATAATGTCAATGGCCTGACGGTAGTACTGGTAGTCTCCAGTGTTGGCGGAGTAGGACTGGTCAATTTCAAAGTGGTTGACGTCCGATGCGGCCATTTCGGCAAAGAACGCGCAGAAGACCAGCATGGCGGCCGAGCTGTAGCGGAACGTCTTGTTGTTGATGAGGGAGAAGATGACCACGTACATGACCGTGAAGATGAGGGTGGTCATGACGGAACTGGAGTCCACGTTCTGGGAGCCCATCTTGTCCACCATGACGGTGAAGAACGCGGTCAGGAGGCCGACGGTGAGAAGGTCCTGACGGCGGATTTCGTGGAAGTGCTTCAGGGTCTTGGCGGCCAGGATGACCAGCACGAAGATGTAGACGAACGACTCCCGGTACGGAAGGTCATTCGGGAAGTGGAATCCGTGCCAGATGTAGTTTAAGTAGTTGACGTTGAACGAGAAGTAGAGGACGGCCAGAAGGACGGCATAGGCCACTTTTTCCCGCAGTTTGATGGTCTTGAGGTAGAAGAACAGCACCACCAGGAGCACGGTGCCAATGCCGCAGAACACGTTCGGCAGGATGACGTCTCCGCTGGAGCGGATGGTCGGCTCCAGACTGTCCATATGGTTGGCAAAGAAGTCAAAGAACCCGAAGTACGAATTGTACGAACTCGGGAATACACCGGAGGTTGCCGAGCAGATCTTCAGCGCTTCGAACGTCGGGAACAGCGCGAAGGCCGCAAGGCCGGCTGCGAGTAGTGCAAAGCCCATGCATCGCAGAAAAGCATGCAGGAATTTGGAATGCGCAAACTGGCGGATGCCGGAAACTTCCCCGTTTTTACCGGGCTTCGCCTCCGTCTCCGGGTGCAGGAATTCGTAGTGGCCCAGGGTGTACGTGAGGAAGTACAGGACCAGGAAAATGGCGGTCATGTAGGCCATGTAGTAGCTGGAGACGAACAGGACGGCCAGGGCAATGCAGTAGAGCCACGGCTTTCGCTCGTCAATGATCCGTTCGAGGCCAAGGACCAGGAGCGGCAGGAGCATCATGCCGTCAATCCACATGACATTCCAGTAGTAGGCCACGAACCAGGCGCTGAATGCGTAGCAGAGGCCGAGGCCGGCTGTCATGGGGTTGTGGAACCGGAACTGCCGGGAGCTCTTCAGGTAATAGGTGAGGAACGCGGATGTGAAGGCCGCTTTGAAGGCAATGAGGAATCCGATGGCAACCGGGACATTCTTGTGCCCGAAGAGGAATACGAGGAAGCTCAGCGGACTGGAGAGGTAGTTGAAGAAGTTGCCGAGGAAGTTCCCGCCGCCGCCGGAGGCCCAGGAGTACTGGAGGCTGCCGCCGCCCAAGATCTTGTCAATGAGCTCGCCGTAGAGCGGCCCGTACTGATGGAGCATATCCATCCGCAGGACCGTAATGTCTCCGAAGGGGACGACCTTATAACTGATGGCAAACACCAGGGACACCAGAAGCGATGCAGCAAACGACACAAGCACATACTTGTTGCTGCTGCACAGGGTGCGGAGTTTACTTCGTTTATCCATAAAAA
>ONLO01000137.1 GCA_900318715.1 uncultured Eubacteriales bacterium
GGATTGATGATGAAATAATGCTTCAAATCAGCCAACTCCTTTACGAAAGGTTCTCATTTCGCTAACATATATCATATAACAATTAACAGGGCGCCTGCAAGACCCAAGGCACCGCAGCGCAGGAAAAGGCACCGCAGCGCCGGGAAACGGCACCGCAGCGCTGGAAACAGTTGCCATAGGCGCCCGCTTTGAGTAAAATAGGGGCAACTATTGGTATCTTTTCAAATAATGGGGAGTAAACGATTTATGAAAACGGAAAGACGCGGACTGAAAATAGGATGCGGCATTGTGCTGCTGCTCGTGGCCTTGCTGCTCATCATGTCGGCTTTATTTGTCACCAAATTCCTCGGCGGCAACCTCAGTAACCTGACCTCCGGCGAGACCGGTTCGTTCCTGCCGTCGGGAGATGATACGGCGGCTGTGTCGGAGTCCGACATCAACGACAAAGTCTACAACTTCCTGCTGGTCGGGGTGGACACCCGGAACATGAGCTCCTATGAGGGACGCTCGGACTCCATGATTGTTATTACCGTCAATAAGCAGGCCGGCAAGGTCGTCATGTGCTCGCTGCTGCGGGACAGCTACGTCGACATCCCCGGCTACGGCAAGCACAAGCTGAATGCGGCCTACGCGTACGGCGGCACCAGCCTTATGAACCAGACCATCCTCAACAACTACGGCATCCGCATTGACAACACCGCCATTGTGAACTTCAAGCTGGTGGCGGACTTCGTCAACGCGTGCGGCGGCGTGGATGTCGACCTGACGCCGGAAGAGGTGGAAATTATCAACAACGGCGTGGCGGGCAATGCCCAGGCATACGGCACCGGCGGCGCCGGGGAGTACCTCACCAACAACGGCAGTGTGTCCTACCACCTCAACGGCAACCAAGCGCTGTCGTATTCCAGAATCCGCAAAATTGGGACGGACTTTGCCCGGACCCAGCGGCAGCGGATTGTGCTGGAAGCGTGCATCGCCAACATGAGGAAGATGAGCCTTTCCGAGCAGACGGCCATTATCCAGGAGTTCCTGCCCCGCGTCCACACGGACCTTTCCATGGGCAACGTCCTTTCTCTGGCGTCGTTCTACCTGCGGAAGAGCCCGTCCATGGACAGCATGTCCCTGCCCATTGAGAATTCGTACACCAACCAGACCATCGGCGGCGAAGCGGTCCTCGTGGTCGACTTCGACAAGAACAAAGAAGCCTGGGAAAAGGCCGTTTCGTAAGGCGCAGAGACTTCGAAAAGCGCAGAGACTTCGCAAGGAGCAGAAACCATGATCAGTGTTATTGTCCCGGTCTACGGGGTGGAGGCATACCTGCCGGCGTGTCTGGACAGCGTGCTTTCCCAGACGTTCCCGGACTTTGAACTCATTGCCGTGGACGACGGGTCCCCGGATGGCTGCGGCGCCATTCTGGATGCCTATGCCGAACAAGACCGCCGGATCCGGGTCATCCACCGGGAGAACGGGGGACTGTCGGCGGCGCGCAATACCGGACTGGATGCCGTTGCGGGCGATTCAGTCTACTTCCTCGACAGCGACGACTGGATCCTTCCGGATACGCTGGAGACCCTGTCCGCCCTGCAGAAGCAGCACAATGCGGACATTGCCGTCGGGTCGCTGATGGCGGTCTATCGAAACCAGCAGGTGGAGAAGCCGGAACAGGCCGGCGTCTACACGGGCCGCGAAGCCCTGCAGCTCCTGATGGAGAACAAGGGCCTGCACGACTATGCCTGCGGCAAGCTCTACAAAACGGAGCTGTGGAAGGACATCCGCTTCCCCGAAGGCCAGGTCTATGAAGACATCCGGACCGTATACAAAACCTTCCTGAAGGCCGGCACCATTGCGGTGACGGACCAGTGCAGCTACCAGTACCGGCAGCGGGAACGCGGCATTGACCGGGGTTCTTTCCGCGCCGCAAAGCTGGAGCAGCTGGACGCGGTCGAGTCCTACCGGGCGGTCCCCGAAATTGGGAACGATCCGCTGCTTGCCACGCTCCTGGACGACCGGGTGCTCAACATCAAGTGCCATCTGCTGCTGGACATGCTGCTGAGCATGCCCGAAGGCGCCTGGCCGGAGTTCCAGGGCACCGCAAAGACTTACTGCAAAGAAATCCGCCGGAAGGTGCCGTACATTCTCAGGAGCGGCTACTTCCTGAAATCCAGCAAAGGCGTGGCCCTCCTGACCCTTGCGGGCTTCCGCGCCATGCGGGCGTTCTTCCGGCTGCCGAACAACCCGGTGGCCCGGTACTACGCCGACAAATACGAGTACTTCGCCTAACAGGTCGAACGCTGAACAACACACTGCAGAAAGGATCTTCTCATGCCAAATCTGCACAATCTGGCAGGCACCGCAGCCATCCGGCTGTTCGGGCTCCTGCCCATAGATTCCAAAAAACTGTTCTTCATAAGCTACCAGGGAAAGTACAGTGACAATCCCCGCGCCATTTATGAAGAACTGCAAAAAACCCATCCGGAACTGCACTATGTCTGGGTTCTGGAAGGGGAGCATCCGGACCTGCCGAAGAATACCAAAGTGGTGAGGGCCCGGTCCCTTGCCATGTTTTACCATATGGCAACGGCCAAAATCTGGATTGACAACACCCGCAAGCCCGTCTGGACCCGCAAGCGCAAACATCAGTTTTACATTCAAACCTGGCACGGCGGCCTCGGCTTCAAGAAGTGCGAAAAGGACTGCGAGGAGAGCCTGACGGCCGACTATCTGGCCATGGCCAAACACGACTCTTCCATGATGGACCTCATCCTGTCCGGCTCCGCCTGGCAGACCGACATGTATGAGCGCGCCTTCTGGTACAACGGGGAAATCCAGGAATACGGTCTTCCGCGTTCGGACGCGCTGTATCAGAGTGCAGAGCCGGCCATTCAGCGGGTCCGGGACTTCTACGGCCTGAAGGACGAGAACCTTCTCCTGTATGCCCCGACGTTTCGCGCCGATGAGAACACCGCGTGCTACAACGTGGATTTTCAGCGCCTGCTGGACACCGTCACGGAGCGGTTCGGCGGCACCTGGAAACTGCTCGTCCGGCTGCATCCCATTATCCAGAGCAAAGCGGACTTCATTCCGTATTCCGATGCCATTCTCAACGGCAGCTTGTATCCGGATATGAACGACCTCATCCGCGCCTGCTCGCTGTCCCTCACGGACTACTCCTCCTGGCTCTTCGATGCCATGGAACTCGGCAAACCCGTCCTTCTCTACGCCTCGGATCTGGAAGAATTCCTGAAGGACCGCGGGCTCTACTTCCGCCCGGACGAACTGCCGCTGCTCTTCGCGGAGAACAACGACCAACTGATGGACAACATCCGTGCCTTCGACCTCGAACAATACCAGTCCGATGCGGCGGAATTCCTCAGCACGGTGGGCAATTTCAACGACGGCCACGCCGCCGAGAAGACCGCCGAACGCATCCTGCAGGAACTGAAGAAATAAGGAACAACCATGATACTGAGCGTCAGCAA
>ONLO01000139.1 GCA_900318715.1 uncultured Eubacteriales bacterium
AGTTCATTGATGTCGTTGGCAAAGTAGTTGTGCTTGGTAATGGGAAGCGTAATGCCGGTAATGTCGACTTCCTGGAAGCTGTCCTTGCCGACCATTTTGGTACCGACGTTGCCGGTAATGGCAACCATGGGAATGGAGTCCAGCATGGCTGTGGCAATGCCCGTGACGAGATTCGTGGCGCCGGGTCCGGACGTGGCAATGCAGACGCCGACTTTTCCGGTAGCTCTGGCATATCCGTCCGCAGCATGGGCAGCCCCCTGCTCATGGGACACCAGAACATGATGGATCCGGTCCGAGCGCTTGTAGATGGCATCATAGATGTCCAGCACCGCTCCGCCCGGGTATCCGAAGATGTCGGTGACGCCCTGATCAATCAACGATTCAATCAGGATTTCTGCACCTTTCAGTTTCATAGTAATTACCTCCAAAACTTCCGGGAATGACAATGTTGCATTCCATTATATACTTTTTATTAAAGAATGAAAGAGTTTTTGGGTATAAAAAAATCTCTTTTATCCGCGCCCGTACGGGAACAGATAAAAGAGACGAAGTGCAAACAATACTCCGCGGTACCACTCTTTTTGGCAGTTCATACCCACTCATTCACGTCCAACAACGTGTTTCTCGGTAACGGGAGAACCCGGTCAAACTTACTGCGGCACGGGAATGCCGGTTCAGCCGACAGCTCCGGGAGGACTGGTCCCTTCATAGCTTTTGAAAAGTATTGAATTCAGTTTACAACGCAGAACTACGTACGTCAAGCGGAAATTCTTATTCGCCCAGATACGCCTTGCGGATCCGGTCGTCGTTCATAATATCCTTGGCGTCGCCGTCCATGGCAATGGTGCCGGTTTCCAGCACGTAGGCGCGGTCGGCAATTTCCAGGGCCTTCTTGGCGTTCTGTTCCACCAAAAGGACCGTGGTGCCGGTCTCATTAATGGACTGGATAATGTCAAAGATTTCCGCCACGAACAGCGGTGACAGGCCCATGGAGGGCTCGTCCATCAGGATGAGGCGCGGCGCGGACATGAGGGCGCGCGCGGTAGCCAGCATCTGCTGCTCCCCGCCGGAGAGGGTCCCGGCCACCTGGTTCTTCCGCTCTTCCAGACGCGGGAACCGCCGGTAGATTTCCTCCAGGGACTGCTGGACCCCGGCGTGGTCTTTCCGCGAAAACGCGCCGAGCATGAGGTTCTTGTACACCGTCAGTTCGGCAAAGACCCGGCGGCCTTCCGGCACATGCGCAATGCCCATGCTGACCAGCTTGTGGCCGGGCATTTTGGTAATATCCGTGCCGTCGAAGACAATGCTTCCCCCGGCCGGTTCCAGCATGCCGGAAATGGTCTGTAAGGTCGTGGTTTTGCCGGCGCCGTTGGCACCGATCAGGGCAATGACTTCCCCTTCGTTGACGTGGAAGGAAATGCCCTTGACGGCTTTGATGACCCCGTAGTTGACGGCGAGGTCATTGACTTCAAGCAATGCCATAAATGGGGTTCCCTCCTTATTCTCCGAGATAGGCCTTGACCACTTCGGGGTCCGCAAGGACTTCTGACGTGGGTCCGTGGGCCAGGATCTTACCGAAATTCAGGACCGTAACTTCTTCGCAGACACCCGCCACCAGGCGCATGTCGTGCTCAATGAGAAGAATGGTCATGCCGAACTGTTCGCGGACCAGCTGGATGGTCTTCATCAGCTCTTCCGTTTCGTTCGGGTTCATGCCGGCCGCCGGTTCGTCCAGAAGCAGGAGCTTCGGATTCGTGGCGAGGGCACGGGCAATTTCCAGCTTGCGCTGGTCGCCGTACGGCAGGTTGGACGCGAGGAACGACGCCGAGAGGTCCAGGTCGAAGACCTTCAGGAGTTCCATGGCTTTTTCGTTCATTTCCCGTTCCACCCGGAAGTACTTCGGGAGCCGGAGAATGCCCGTCAGGGTGGAATAACTGTACTGGTTGTGCAGTCCGATCTTGACGTTATCCAGGACCGATAAATCGCCGAAGAGACGGATGTTCTGGAACGTCCGCGCAATGCCCGCCTTGTTGACGTTGATGGGGCTCATTCCGGTAATGTCGGTGCCGTCCAGCACAATGCTTCCGCTGTCCGGTTTATAGACGCCGGTCAGCAGGTTGAATACGGTGGTTTTGCCGGCGCCGTTCGGGCCGATGAGGCCAAACAGTTCGCCTTTTTTAATGGTGATGTTGAAGTCGTCCACGGCAACGAGTCCGCCGAAGGAAATGCCGAGATTCTTGACTTCCAGCATGGTATCAGACATGTCAGCTCTCCTTCTTTTCCAGACTCCGCTTGACGCGGTACCGCTCATTCTTCTGCTTGAGTTTTTCGCGCAGTTCAATGGATTTCGGCGCCCATTTGAGCAGCATCATGACTATGAGCAGGATGGCGTAAATGAGCATGCGGTAATCCGAAAGGCCGCGCAGCAGTTCCGGCAGCGCCGTCAGCAAAACAGCGGCAATAATGGCGCCCTTGAAACTGCCGATACCGCCCAGCACCACAAACACAAGCAGCAAAATGGACATGTTGAAGTCGAATTTCACGGCGGTCATGCTGGACAGGAAATGGGAGTACAGCACACCGGCACTGCCGGCAATGGCAGCGCTGATGGTAAACGTAATCATCTTGTACTTGGTAATGTTGATGCCGACGGATTCTGCGGCGATTCGGTTGTCCCGGATGGCGGCGCTTGCGCGGCCCGTGCGGGAGTTGACCAGAAAACCGCAGATGACGACGGCAATGATCAGGATGACCATGCCGCCGGTGAAGGTCGACAGCTTCGACGTTCCGGTAATACCCTTGGCGCCGTTGATGACCATTTTGGCGTTCCCGGCCATGGTGTCCAGGCCGGTGCGGTCCGAAATGAAACTCCAGTAGACACCGGTGTCGTCGTAGCCGACATAGGTGACGTTCAGAATGCCCTTGACAATTTCGCCGAAGCCCAGGGTCACAATGGCCAGATAGTCGCCGTTGAGGCGCAGGACCGGAATACCAATGAGGAAGCCGAACACAGCGGCTACCAGGATGCCGATGAGAAGGCCGATGAGGAAGCGTACGAAGTCGCTCTCGATGGTGTCCCGGGTCAGGTTGGTAAACAGCGCGCTGGAGAATGCCCCGAGGGACATAAAGGCGCCGTGGCCCAGGCTGAGTTCGCCGAGGTAACCGAGGCAGAGGTTCAGAGAAACCGCCGCAACGGCGTAAATGCAGACGTCAATGAGCAGGTTCTGAATGGTGAACGAAATGGCACCGGCCGCTTCCAGGATCATGCAGACCACATAGAAGATGACCAGCATGGCAAGCGTGCTGAGCAAGGATTTGGTCGGTTTGGTAACGGCCGTCTTTTTCAGCAGCGCTTTGGAGGCGGAGTCATTTTTCTTAAACATGGTTCCCCCTCCTTACACTTTCTCCTGGATCTGCTTGCCGAGGATGCCCGTCGGCCGGATCAGGAGCACGAGAACCAGGACGCCGAAGACAATGGCGTTGGCCAGTTCGGATGAAATGTAGGCACTGGAAAGGCTTTCAATAATGCCGAGCAGCAGGCCGCCGATGAAGGCGCCGGGAATGGAGCCGATGCCGCCGAAGACAGCTGCCGTAAAGGCCTTAATGCCGGGAATGGCGCCGGTGTACGGATTCAGGGCCTGGTAACGGGCGCAGAACAGCACGCCGGCAATGGCGGCCAGCGCGGAGCCTATGGCAAAGGTCAGGGCAATGGTCGAGTTGACGTTGACGCCCATCAGCGTGGCGGCGCCGCGGTCCTCCGAAACTGCCAGCATGGCCTGTCCCTGTTTGGTGCGGTTGATGAACAGTTCCAGTCCAATAATAATGACAATGCAGGTAATAATGGTCAGAATGGTAATGCCGGGAATGGTCAGGCGTCCGTCTGCAAAACGGATGGCGGGCAGGCCGAACACGTCCGGGAAGGACTTGGTATCCGCCCCGAACAGGAGAAGTGCAATATTCTGGAGAAAATAACTCATGCCGATGGCGGTAATGAGGACCGCCAGCGTGGCCGCTTTTCGCAGCGGACGGTACGCAATGCGCTCAATGGTAACACCGAGCACCGTACAGAACACCATGGCCAGCAGGATACTCAGATAAGGATTGAGATTCGCTTTTCCGACCGCCAGAAAAATGACGTAACTGCCGATCATAATGACGTCACCGTGCGCAAAGTTCAGCATCTTGGCAATGCCGTAGACCATGGTGTAACCCAGGGCCATAATGGCGTAAATGCTGCCAAGTCCTATTCCGGCAATCAGGTAGGACACAAAACTCATATTGTGACTTCTCCCCCTACATTGAAATTTTACGTATAGATAGAACTAATTATAAAACAAATTGACGGAAGTGAAAACCACTAATTTCCGCACAGGCGCTTCCGGCGCAAAAAAACCGGCAGGGTTTCCCCTGCCGGCTGATTATTTCAAAAAGGTGTTACATGGCAACGTATGCACCGTTCTGGATGGCAACAGCTTTCGGTTCTTTGGCAACCGCACCGTTGGCGTCCCAGGTCATTCCGGAGCCGGTCAGACCGTCGACGGAAAGAGTGGCCATGGTTTCAATGATCTTCTCACAGATGTCCTGCGGCGTCATATCCGGCGTAATGCCAGCCTTTTCAATGGCAGCCTTCAGAATGTAGACTGCGTCATAGGCATCGGCCGCAAACTGGTTCGGCAGTTCACCGAACTTGTCCTGATACTGTTTGACAAAGCTCTGCGTGGCAGCGTCCTGTGCATCCGCGGCAAACGGAGTCAGGAGCATGGCGCCTTCGGCAAGGGCCGTGTCAAATCCTTCCACGCCGAGGATACCGTCCAGGCCGTCACAGCCGAAGAACTTCGGCGCATAGCCCATGGAGTTGGCCTGCTGAAGGACCTTGGAGGCTTCGGTGTAGTAGAACGGAAGGAAGACCAGATCCGCATTGGAGTCCTTGGCTTTCTGCAGCTGCGTGGAGAAGTCAGTGTTGGTGTCGGAGGTGAATGCGGTGGACGATACCACATTCAGGCCGATGGCAGCGGCTTCCGCTTCAAACGACTGCTGAAGACCGGAGGAATAAATGTCGGAGCTGTCATAGATGACGGCTACGTTCTGAGCAAGGTTATGCTCTTTAATGTAGTCCGCCGAAACTTTACCCTGGTTCGGGTCGGTGAAGCAGACCTGGTAGCAGGTGTCACCGGCGTTGATAACATCCGTGGAGGATGCCGACGGGGTAATCATGAACAGACGGTCCGCATTGGCCTGCGTGGCAACGGCAACACAGGGAGCGGTGGTAACCGTACCGACCATCATCTGCATGCCCCAGTCACGAAGGGTGTTGTAGGCGCTGACGGATTTCTCGGGGTCATGAACATCGTCTTCAAACTGATATTCAATCTGGACACCGTTGATACCGCCGGCTGCGTTGATTTCGTCAACTGCAATCTGCGCGCCGTTCTTCGCCGCGTTGCCGTAAATGGCGGCCGCACCGGTCGTCGGGCCGATTCCGCCGATTTTGAACGTGTCTCCGCCGGATTTGGAGCCGGAATTTCCGGAACCGCAGGCTGCAAACAGCATGACAACCATGGCAAGAACGACACAGAGCGCAATGAGCTTCCGGGAACGTTTCATATGTAGTCTCTCCTCTTTCCAAAAATCTTTAGCACACCGGATCCTCTTTAAGACGGTATCCATCTGCGCCAATGAAAAAATTATAACTTAGGAAATACACGTTTGCAAGAAAATGAATAATGGCGAAATTCGTTTTTCAAATGACCTGTACACGTGTCCGGTTTTTTCGGTTGTTTCTCATTTTTTCATATTGTAAAATAACCATAGATTAATTAAAATTCAATAATTACATTTTTACGCTTCTTACCACCCCTTTTTGTTAAAAAAAGATTGGAGCACTCTTATGGACCAGCGTACTATTCGTACCCGGGAAGCCATTTTCCGTGCTTATGAACAGCTGTTGGAACAATACGGCGACGTCAGCCGGATTTCCGTCAAAGAGCTGGCCGGCTGCGCCGGCATTTCCCGCAGCACGTTTTACTCGCACTATCCGGATCTGAACGAACTGACCTGTGACATTACCAGTTCGCTGGCTGAGAATATCTGCAGCATCATCAAAGAACAGTCCATGGATTTTTCCGACCCGGACCGCCTGCGCAAGGTGTTCCGCCAGATATTGCTTTTCCTCAGTTCCCGCGGCAACATTGCCAAACAGATCCTTCTTCATGAAGCACCGGACGAATTGGTTTCACCGGTTCTGAACACCGTTCTTGAACTGGCAACGGAAGATTTCCGGAGACGGCATCTTCCCCTGGAAACGCAGACCATCCATGCCATTTCCCTTCTCTGGACCTACGGAACATACGGGCTTGCCCGCGAATGGTTCCGCGAAGACTGCAAAACCGATGTCTCTGCCATGGTCGACCGGATTTCCAGTGCCCTGACCAACTTCGGCACCACGGTACAACCGCAATAAAGCAACCCCTCTGCGGCACTCAAATTGAGTGCCGCTTTTCTTTTTGGCTTTGTGAAAAAATTGTCTTTCTTTTTTGCAAAATGGCACGCGCTCTCGTATTGAATTTTGCATAATGCGGTGATAGCATTGTTGTGCAGATTGTTACATTTCTTTGCGCGTTTCACGTTTCCTCTAAGAAAATTGTGGATTGGCGTTTCTTTTTTGTCTATTTTATGGCATTTATCCTATAAAATATGATAAAATGCAATGTGACAATTATTTTTTTAATGTCAAACGTGGAACGGAAGGAGATTATTTGAGAATGGTATACGATATTGCTGTTATCGGCGCCGGTGTAGTGGGCTCCTTAATTGCCCGTGCCCTCTCCCAGTACAAACTTGATATTGTGCTGGTGGAGAAAACATCGGATGTTGCCATGGGTACCACGAAAGCAAACAGCGGAATCGTTCATGCCGGATTTGATGCATTCTCAGGCACCATGAAGGCCAAAATGAACGTACCGGGCTGCCGTATGATGGAGGAAGTTGCCACCACTCTTCACGTACCGTATGAGAAAAACGGTGCACTTGTCGTTGCCTTTAACGACGAGGAAAAGGAAACGCTTCAAGCCCTCTATGAGCGCGGCCTGACCAACGGTCTGACGGAAGAAGAACTGGAAATCATCGGCCGCGACGAAGTCCTTGCCATGGAACCGAACCTTTCCGACAAGGCGGTCGGCGCACTGTACGCCAAGACGTCCGCCATTGTCAGCCCTTATGAACTGGCCATCGGCGCCGTGGAATGCGCCGTCGGCAACGGGGTCGAATTCGTCCGGAACTTCTGTGTGGAACGCATTTCCAAAGAGGATGACGTCTTCACGCTGAAAGACACGGACGGCGACGAAGTCCAGGCAAAACTGGTCATTAATGCGGCCGGTCTGTTTGCCGACGTTCTGGCAAAGGCCTGGGACGGCGAAGAATTCGACGTCATTCCCCGTGTCGGCGAATACGGCCTGATGGACCGCAGCCTGGAAGGCCTTGTCACCAAGACCATCTTCCAGTGCCCCACCATTATGGGTAAGGGCGTCCTGGTTGCTCCGACCACGCATCATAACATCTTCGTCGGACCGACCTCCATAGACCTTCCTCATGACGAGAAGGAAAACAAAGCGGTCCGTGTCGGTGCGCTCCGTGAAATGTTCGCCACGGCGCAGAAGTCGGTCCCCAGTGTTTCCCCGCGGGACCAGATCACCTGCTTTGCCGGTCTCCGTGCCCATGCATCGTTTGACGACTTCCACATTGCTCCGTCCAAGACGGATAATAAGTTCATCAACCTCATCGGTATTGAATCGCCGGGCCTGGCCTCCTCGCCCGCCATTGCCGAATATGTCCGGGACCTGGTCATTGAAGCCCTGGGCGCCGAGCCGGAAAAGAATCCGTTTTACAATCCGTCCCGCAAGCCCCCGGTCTACTTCCGCAACCTGCCCGAAGAAGAGAAAGAAAAGCTCATTGCCGAGAACCCGGCCTATGCCCGTGTCATCTGCCGCTGTGAGACCATTACCGAAGGCGAAATCCGCGACGCCATCCGCGCGCCGGCCGGTGCCGTGGACGTAGACGGTGTCAAGCGCCGTACCCGCGCCGGTATGGGTCGCTGCCAGGGCGGTTTCTGCGGATCCAAGGTCCAGCAGATCCTGGCCGAAGAACTCGGGCTGCCCGTCACCGAAATTACCAAATTCGGCGGAGACTCCAAGATTCTTTACGAAAGGACGAAGTAAGATGAGTACAATTCTGAACTATGACCTTGTCGTAATTGGCGGAGGTCCCGCCGGCATGGCAGCCGCTCTGGCCGCCCGTGACAACGGAGTTGCCGACGAAAAGATTATTATCCTCGAGCGTGCCGACCGCCTGGGCGGCATCCTGGAGCAGTGCATCCACACCGGATTCGGCCTCACCTATTTCGGCGAAGAGCTGTCCGGTCCCGAATATGCCGTCCGGTTCATTGACCTGGTGGAAGAATCCAACATTGCGGTCAAGACCGACACCATGGTTCTGAACCTTCTGGACGACAACACCGTCGTTGCCTCCAACAAGGACGACGGCATGATCTTCATCAAAGCCAAAGCCATTATCCTGGCCATGGGCTGCCGGGAGCGTCCGCGCGGCGCGCTGGACATTGCCGGCACCCGTCCGGCCGGTGTCATGAGCGCCGGTACGGCACAGAAATACGTCAACATTGACGGTTACATGCCCGGTCATGAAGTCGTCATCCTTGGTTCCGGTGACATCGGCCTCATCATGGCCCGCCGCATGACCCTGGAAGGCGCCAAAGTCAAAGTCGTCTGTGAAGTCATGCCCTACTCCGGCGGTCTTCAGAGAAACATTGTCCAGTGTCTGGAAGACTTTGACATTCCGCTCCGGCTGTCCTGCACCGTCATTGAAGTGCACGGCCAGGACCGTGTCACCGGCGTCACCATTGCCAACGTGGATGACCACATGATCCCCATTCCGGGAACCGAAGAGTACATTCCCTGTGACACCGTCCTCCTGTCCGTCGGCCTCATTCCGGAAAACGAACTGTCCAAGCAGATCAATCTG
>ONLO01000110.1 GCA_900318715.1 uncultured Eubacteriales bacterium
CGTTGTGCAGGATGGAAAAGGAGTCGTAACCTGCGGCAAACAGAATGACCTGTTCGCACCCCAGCCGTGTTTCGTTTTTCCAGGCCCGTTCGCAAAACGCGCTCCTTCCCAGTACAGAGGGTGCCAGCTGCCGCTCCATGACAAGCTGCAGACCGTCCTTCGGGTTTCCGTTGAACTCCGGCAGGAAGAAGGAAACTCCCTGTTTCAGACTCCCGGCAATCTGCCGGTACTCGTCACCCAGAAGCCGCTCCGCTGCAGGGTCCTCAAACACATGGATGCCAGGGCGGTTAAAATGATACGCTCTTGCAAAGCAGCTCATTTTTGCGGTCATATTATCCATGCAGATTCTTCCTTGCTTCTTCGTTATTCCCGATGATCATGGCAACTTTTTCGCAGCGGTCCAGCTCCGGGCAGCTGCCGCAGGTCGTATATCCGTTCTCCTGCGCACACTTACGGATGGGGCAGAGTTGTTCACAGTAGGGCGTCTTCACACCGTCCACCCGGCAACCAACGCAGTTGATCATTTCCGGTGTAATGTCTGCATGGTTCCATTCCGACCAGAGCTTTGCGGTTTTCCTTCGCAGCTCGTCATCATTCTGAATGGTGGCAATGCGGGCGTCGCAGGTTTCACAATTCAGCCCGCAATAGGCAATGAGTTCGTTCATGGTTTTTGCTCCTTCCTTGCCCGGTTTACGCCAGGAAATAGTTTTCACAGAATTCTCTTACATGCTTTTCTATGAGTTCGAGTGCCTCGTCTTTTTTCTCCGGCTCCCGGTCACAGACGCCGAGCATGACGATGAAGGGCGACATAAAGGTTACGGCCAGTGTTTCCGGATCCGCTTTCCGCATTTTTCCCTCTTCCATCAGCATCCGGAAGAGCGCCTCGTACTCCTCATACTGACGTTCCACATACCGGTAATTGTACTTTTCCGCAACTTCCGGCATATGGAACTGTTCCACGGTCATGAGCTGCCGGAACTGCCGGGGAACGTCATCAAAAGCCGTGTGGAGAAACAGTTCCCTGGTCCGGTCCACAATCTGGTCCACGGTCAGGCTGCTGAATTCCCGCTGCTTCTCCGGGTGCTCGTCGAAATTCACCTGGAGCTCCTCCATCCGTTCGGCAAAACCTTTGTCGCTCATGGCAAACAGGACATCCAGCAGGTCCCGCTTACTTTTGAAATGTTTGTATAAGGCCGGCCGGCTGACACCGACTGCTTCCGCAATGTCGGACAGGGAGACGGCGTCAAACCCGCGCCGGGAAAAGAGATCCAGTGCCTTCATCAGGTAACGCTGTCTGGTGTTCATTTCGGATTCCTGCATAATGACCTCCCTCTGCAAAAAGGTTAACGTTTGATAACTTCATTATAGTTATCAGTCGTTAACCTTGTCAAGGGGTTTTTATAATTTCTTTTCCATATTGGCAATTCTCGTATTGGCATTTCTTTCGAATAGTGGTTTAATGAAAGAGACAAAGCAATTGCCGCGTGTGCAATTGTTAAAAAAATAACGCAAGGAGATTAGTTATGAAACTTGAAGGAAAAGTTGCAATCGTTACCGGTTCTACGTCCGGCATGGGCAGAGCCACTGCAAAACTGTTTGCAGAGGAAGGTGCCAAAGTTGTTGTCACCGGCCGTAATGAAGAACGGGCAAAAGCATGTGTAGATGACATCAAGGCTGCCGGAAACGAGGCCATGTACGTTATTGTCGACACAAGCAAACTCGAAGATCTGCAGAAACTCGTGGATGCAACCATGGAAGCTTACGGCACCATTGACATTCTGGTCAACAATGCCGGCATGCTGTCCATGTCGACCCTGCAGGATGTCTCGCTGGAAGAGTGGCAGAACGTCTTCGACGTCAACGTTACGTCTGCGCTGCGTCTGACCCAGCTGGTTGCCCCCATTATGAAGGCAAAGGGCAAAGGTGTCATTGTCAACACCGCTTCGGTAGCTTCTTTTGCTGCCCATCACGGCTTCGCCGCCTACATTTCTTCCAAGCATGCCATGGCCGGCCTGTCCAAATCCATGGCCTGGGAGCTTGGACCGGAAATCCGCGTCAACGCCATTGCTCCGGGACTCATCCATACGGCAATGGTCGACAGCATCGGCGGCGTCGGTGCTCTCCAGGGCATGATTGACAACTGCCCGGTCAAGAGAGCCGGCCAGCCCGAGGACATTGCCACGACCGCCCTGTTCCTGGCAAGCGATGATTCTTCGTTCATTGACGGACAAGTCATTAAAGTCGACGGCGGTTTTGAGTGCTGATTGACTGTAAAATAGAATAGAAAACGCCCCGTCTCCGGCAGTCCCGGAAACGGGGCGTTTCTTATTTCTATATTCCGGGATGCTGAATTTCCACAATCAGGCGTCCGCTTTCCAGATTGCTGTACAGCTTGCAGCCGCATCGGCTCATATCCAGGATCCGGACGACATTTTTCAGTGCCGCCCCTCCTTCAAATTCTTCGGTCCGGTTGGTACCGCAGTCCAGTTTCTCCGGCGCATACCGGATGGTTTTTTCGTTGTCGAAGATTGCCGTGTACAGGATTTCCGCTTCCACCAGATCCTGGAACATATGGCTTCCGTAGGAGAGCTCCGGATTATAGCCTGCTCTCCGGTCCTCCACTTCGCAAATGACTTCGAAGGCGCTGATGTCGGAGAACTGTACGGGGACACCAAGCTCCGGTGATGTAGTGCCAACCCGGCCAGGGGAAATCAGCATCATATGTTTTCCAGAATCCCGGAACTGCCAGTTCACACGGCTGATCAGTTCTGCTACCGTTCCCTTTTCCCGGTGCGGCAAGCCGTAGTAGGCAACCGGATCCACATAGACCACGGTGTCAATATCCGTAATCCGGGAGAGACCCATGGATGCCCCGGTGCTCTCCAGCAGAATCCGTTCTTCCGGAATGTTATCCGGAAGACGGACGGCCGCCTGGTCGTTCAGTACCTGCAGCGGCCGGCACTGCAGCAAGTTGACGGAGTACTCCCCTTCTTCCGAAAGATTGATGGTAAACTCCGTGTCCACCGGGTGGTCGTATTCGTGCTCAATGGCGGAAAGCATCCGGCGCATCTGTTCCATCATGACTTTGTTGGTAACAATGCCCTCACAGGAAATGAATTTGACCGGCACTCTCCGGCCCATTTCTCGGAGCGTAGCCTCGGCCTCGTGGTCATGTTCAAAGAGGATCCGGTCCAGATAGTCTGGCAGTTCCTTGCCAATTCTCTCGCTGCTCAGTTTCCGGAGTTCGTGCCGGGCCGAGTCAATGACTTCCACGGTTCTCTGGGAATGGCGGTGCTTGTCGGCCGCCGTAGTATAGACGGTCTTTTCCGGATGATCCAAACTGACCAGCCGCGGATACGAGCCCTCGGTCCGGTCGACGGCCGAGGTCCCCAGACCCATGACCAGACGCAGCATTCCCGCCTCCGGGTCAATGCTCTCCAGGAACCGGTACGGGCTGTAGGAATACCCGACCCCGGCCGCACACGGCATATAGTAGCCGCTGTAATAGGCGCCCGACACCCGCTGGATGAGCAGCGCCATCTGTTCATCCCTTCGGTCCAGACCGCGCTGCCGGCGGTACTCCAGTGCGGAGAGACTCATGGTGCTGGCATAGACCACTTTGATGGCGTTTTCGAATTCCAGGAGGCGTTCTTCCACGGTTCCACGGTTTGCGCAGAAGACCGACTCATACTTTCCCGCGAAGGCGTTTCCGAATCCATCCTCCAGGATACTGCTGGAACGGACAATGTACGGATCCTGGCCGTAGTATTCCATAATCCGGGAGAACCGCTCCTTCATTTCGGAAGAGAAGGTCCCGTTCATCAACCGGTCCGCAAACTCGCCGGCAAGTTCAAAATACCCGTCTTCCGACCGCTGCCGGACCCGGAGGTCCCAGAACCCGTTATCCACAATATAGGTATAGTAGACATCGGACCCGACATAAAAGGAGTCGTGTGGTTCCAGAACATCATTGATATCTGGCGCCAGGTTCCGGATGATGGCCCTGGCGGCCAGCATTCCGCAGGCCTTGCCGCCGATCATTCCGGTCCCGATCATATGGTCCCGGACTTCAAAGAAGTCCTCGGGTTCGAAGTGTTTCCGCACCAGTTCCCTCATTTTTTCGTCCCGTGTCATCATGATGTTGCACAGCTCGGAACAGAGTTCCCCCATGTCTGCGCCGCTGTCGTAAAGCAGTTTTGCCTTTTGGAACAGACGGTCCCAGGAGTCCTGATACTGTTCTTCCGAAGACCGCTGGAATTTACTCAGGGTCTGATAAAACCGGCTCAGTTTAACGCCGTCCAGGACCGGGCGGAACTGTTTGGTCTCCGGGTTGAACGTGTGCGGGCCGAACATGGTTTCCGATCCGCGGTTCCAGACCTTCTCGGGCCGGACGTAGACCGTCTTCCGGTCGCTGTAGACGTCCAGAAACAGCTGGGTCGTATCCATGATCTTGTTGATGGAGTGGACCGAATGCTTGCCCCGGATAATGGGGAAAAAGGCGACCGTGTCCAGAAGGAACAGGAACGGGCAGGTCACCCGGAAGAAGTTGCCCATCATCATATCTGTTGCCCATGCCGTCTGCAGTTCGGACAGACAGTCAAAGACATAGAATGCATCTTTTCCCGCTTCTTCAATAACGTTATGGATTTCCACCGTAAAGGTTTCGAACCGGTGCGACAGCGGAATCCGGATGGTCCGGATTTCCGGGCGGTCACGGAGAAGGGGTTCGTGCTCGGCAAACCGAAAGTAAATGATCTGCCGCCGGTCTTTTACCGCCTGCTCCACATAGGGTTCCATAAACAGCCGGAACTGGGAAAG
>ONLO01000166.1 GCA_900318715.1 uncultured Eubacteriales bacterium
CTGAGCGCCATTCAGGTGTATCAGCTGCCCATGGGCGGCGGAATTACCCTGTTTGGCCAGGTGCCGGTCATTGTCGTCAGCTGGCTCTTCGGTCTCCCATGGGGACTGGCGGCCGGCTTTGTTATGGGCTTAATCCAGATGCTGTTCGGCCTGAGCAACTTCGGATACGTCTCCGGACCGCTGGCCTACACCATTCTGGTGCTGGCGGACTACATTGTGCCGTTTACGCTGCTCGGCCTCGGCGGCATGTTCCGGAAGTCCGTGAAAAACCGCAATCTGGCCATAGGTCTCGGCGCGCTGGTCGTCAGCGCCATCCGGTTCCTCAGCCATTTCATCAGCGGCATTACCATCTGGGGCGCTTTTGCCTCCGACGACACCATGGGCGCCATTATGGCATACTCGGCTTCGTATAACGGCAGCTACATGATAGGGGAAACCATTATTACCATTGTCGGCTGCGTGCTGCTGAGCCAGTTCCTGTTCCCGCGCCTCGACGAGAACGGAATGCCGAAGAACGTGAAAAAAGCAAACTGAGGGAAACTTTGCAAGAAGGAGGCCCCGTAATGGAAGAAAACTTGAAAACTACGGAGCTCTGTGAATGCTGCGGGGAGCGGGCGCCCGAGCCCGGACAGCCGTACTGTGCGGACTGCCTGGAGCGCATGAGAAAGTACCCGTTCCACTGGTGGCATGTCATTGTCCCGGTCATCATGCTGATGTTCGCGGCCCTGGCCGTGCTTCTCACCATCCACATGTGGCCGGTGTTTTCCGGCGCTGCGGAGGCGGAAGGCTATGCGGCGGACGGCAAACTCTACACGGCGCTGACCAAATATGCGGCCGTCAATGCGGACATGAAAGGGGACGGAGGCCAACCCGGCAGCCGGTACCTGGCCCGCCAGGTGGACCTCTACGAGGCCATTGGCATTGGCAACATTGGGGAAGAGCAGTCGTTCCTCTCCTCGTACTACACCAGCTCGGCGCTGAAGAAGCCCTGGAACAAGAAGGCCGCGGCTGCGCAGAAGAAGGCGGAGGAGTACCGGACCATCTATAACCTCTTCAACGAAACGGCCATGAGCAACGACAATTTTGATTCGCTGATCCGGTCGTTCAACAAGGCGGTCAAGGGCAAGGGACTGAACGAGGCGTATCTGAACTACTGCCGTTACTTTGCCTGCCTCATCTACGGCAAAGATGCCAAGACGCAGACGAAGTATGTGGACGCCATCCGCGCCCAGGGGCCGGACTACGCCAACATGTACCTGCCGCTGTACGCTGAAATTGCGCTCAACAGCAAGGACTATGACGCGGTTCCCACGTACACGAACCAGATGAAGAAGCTGAACGTGGAAGAGCTGTACAGCTACACGTATGCGGCCGTGGCGTACCGGATGCAGGGCGACCTGGCAAAGGCCACCAAGGAGGTCAAAGAAGGGCTGAAGCTAAGCGAGAACTCCGGCCTGCTCAACTACCAGATGGCCATTCTCATGCTGGCGGACAACCAGTACCCGGCGGCCGAAGAGTACGCCAAACTGGCGTTCCAGAACGCCGAGTCCGACCGCAACTACGAGGCGGCGGGCAGCCTGTACGCGCTCATTGCGGAACTCCGGGCCCGCGCCTACAAAAAGGCAGACAACAAAGAGGGCTACAAGAACGAGCACGCCACGTACTCGACCATTGTGAGCAACCTTACGGAAAACGGATATGAAATATCCCCGGATGTCCAGCGCGTTCTGAACGGCACGAAATCCATTAAGGATGTATTCTTAGGCGGAGAGGGGGACCTGTCATGGTAACGGTTTACTGGATCATTAAGTTCCTGACCTTCCCGGGCACCCTGCTCAAAGCGTTCCTGGAGCATCTTTTCTGCCGGATCTACAAGGTCCCGGTGGAATTCGCCGAGTACCTGCAGCGCAACGAGCTGTGCGGCCACGCCGAGCATCTGCTGGCGGAGCACAAGGGCTCGTTTGCCATCTGCTTCGGCCCGCATATCATTATGCTGCTGCTTGGCCTGATGACGGCGCTTCCGGCGTCCATCGGCCTCGGATACCTCGGCAGCGTGACGCCGGCGGCGGTCATCCTGTTCTACATTGCCGTCTCCATCCTGACCAACCTCTTCCCGCTGTACGAAGATGCCCTTCATATGTGGGACCACCTGTACGGTGAGGGGTCGGGGAGTTCAAAAGGGAGCCGGATCGCCCTGGCCGTTCCCGCCTTCATCATGCGGATCGGCTCGTTCCTGGAACAGTACGGCATTACACTCGTTACGTCCATTGTTTTTGTCTGGTTTTTTGCCTATGTGGTGGCAAAAATCATCGGATAATTTATAATAGAGGGGAAAGGAGTGGTTTTTATGACCGCAAAAGAACTGCGTGCCAACGCGCGCACCCATCTGAAAGGCCGCTGGGGCATGTCCATTCTGGTCGGCATTGTTGCCGGACTCCTCGGTGCAGACAGCACCTATCAGGCGTATTACTCGTCGGTATCCACCGCAAGTAATACGGTGGAGCAGACCGTGCAGCAGGTTCAGAGCATGGATCCTTCTGCTGTGTACTCGACCGCACAAAACCTGCCAGTCAGCTTTGACATCTCCACCATCCAGGTCAGCCCGCTGGTTTCCGTCCTTGGCATTGTGGCCTTCCTTTTCGGAGGTGCGGTTGCCCTTGGCTGGTGCCTGTACAACCAGAACCTTAACCACGACCGTCCTGCGGAATTCAAAGACCTGTTCGTCTACTTCAATATGTTCGGCAAGGCGTTCCTCACGAACCTGCTCGTCGGCCTCTTCCTTCTTCTGTGGACCCTGCTGCTGATTGTCCCCGGCATTATTATGTCGTTCGCGTATTCGCAGACCTTCTACATTATGCAGGAGAACCCCGACATGAAGGCCATGGAAGCTATCCGCGCATCCAAAGAGCTCATGAAAGGCTACAAGTGGAAGCTCTTCTGCCTGGACCTCAGCTTCATTGGCTGGGCCCTCCTGGCCATCCTGACCTTCGGCATTGGCTTCGTGTTCCTGACCCCCTATGTGGAGCAGGCCCACTGCGCCTTCTACAACAACCTCAAAGCCGAGAAGGCCGCCATTCCCATGGAACCCGCCGCAGCCGCGGAATAACCGCTCCGCTGCCTCTGGCAAATTGACAGAACAAAACCCGCAGACTTCGGTCTGCGGTTTTTTCGTTTTATTCCCACTTCAAATGCAGCTTGCGCTTGTTTTCCGCGCAGTCGGTCAAATACATGTTGATCAGCGTTTGATACGGAATGCCGTTTTGCATGGAGAGTGCTTTGAAGTACTGAACGGTTTCTTCGTTCAGGTTCAATGTAATCTGCTTTTTCAGCCGATTGGAATACGGGTTTTTCCGAGGATTCAATTTTTTGACGTCGTATTCATCTCTCATAAAAACCACCTCCTGAGAATTCATAATAAGCATTGGTTTCTGATTTTGTTGCCCGCCTTGCTGATATCAGTCGAATAGTGTTGTCATTGTCACGGTAACAATGGCAGACGATGCAAAGCTTTTCCTGAAATGTTTTTCCAAGAATCAAAAACCGTTCTTCCCCAATGGAATGATCCGGATCATCAAATAAGACCGCATTGTCGTCCAGAAAAACAGTTTTTGCTTCGTCAAAGGAAATTCCATGTTTTGCCAGGTTATTCCGGTTCTTGTTTTCGTCCCACTCAAAGATGAGGTAATCCATTTCTTCTCCTATAATTATATTATAATTATCTTTTGTTTATGTCAATTCTTCTTACAGTCCCTTATAACACAAGTTTTTCTCTGAAAAAAGAGAAAAGGAACGAAAGGTCTCAAATCCATTTCGAGCGGTACCGTTGGTAAAAAATAAAAGGCACCCGCAGAGCTCTGCGGGTGTCAATAATAGACTCTGTTTTACAGTGTCGTGAGGTCCAGGTCGGTGAGGCGCTCCACGTAGCGGTCCGCCAGGGCAAGAATGTCTTCCTTGTCGGGTTCGGCGTAGGAGTCCTCCACGGCAACTACCGGAAAGCCGGCTTTCTTGGCGCCGCGGATGCATTTGAGGGCGTCTTCAAACACCCAGGTGGACTCCTTCGGCGTGCCGAGGAAGTCGCGGGCAATGTTGAAGATTTCCGGTTCGTATTTGCTGGTGTGGTACTCGCTGGCCGTGAAGCAGGCCTCGAAGTACTGGTCCAGTCCGAGGCGGGTCAGAACGGCTTTGGTCAGGTACCCCTCCGTGGCGGTGGCAACAACCATTTTCACGCCCATGTCCCGCAGCTTCTCCAGCGTCTCCACGACGCCCGGCTTCGGGACCACGGTGTTGTAGTATCCGTATTCGGTCTCCTGGTTAATGCCCAGGATGAGTGCGGACGGTTCCAGGCCAATGCCGAAGTTCTTTTCAATCCAGCCCGGGATCTCCTCCAGCATCATGCACTCCACTTCGTCGGCCTGGGCGTCGGTGAGCGGCAGCCCAATGCGGCGCAGGAAGGCCGGAATGGTGCCCATCCAGAGCTCCATGGAATCCAGGAGCGTGCCGTCCATGTCAAAGATGGCTCCGGTCAGTGCCATGCTGAATCGCCTCCGTTCCCTTCCTCCGGGTCTTTCGGCCCGGGAATCTGCGCCACGCCTTCCATCTTCCGGATCTGCGACCAGAGCGACGGGGTTATGCGGCAGGTGTATCCGCAGCCGCAGTCGGTCATCCAGTCCGTCATGGGCGCCTCGGGCAGGGCAAACATGGCCATAATGGTCATAATGACGCCGCCGTGGGTCAGAATGGCGCTCTCGGTGACGCCGGTCTTGAGAAGGCCGTCCACCACCTTGACGAAGGTCTCTGCCACGCGGTTCTGGAATTCCCGGTTGGACTCGCCGTAGGGCGGCGCCGCATCCGGGTCTCCGGACAGCCACTTTTTGAAGTCCTCGTTGTCCTTCAGCTCCTCGGCGGTGCGGCCGTCGAACGAACCGAAGTTGTACTCAATGAAACCGTCCATAAGGAGCGGCTTGACGTCCGGATAGAGGATTTCAGCGGTCTCCAGGCACCGCTTCAGCGGGCTGGAAAACAGGATGGGGACATCCGGGTATTTGGCCCCGGCGCGCAGGGCCTTCAGTTCCCGGACGCCTTCCGGGCAGAGGGCGTCATCGGTGTGTCCGGTGTAGACGCCGTCGAAGTTCCCCTGGGTCAGCCCGTGGCGGATGAGATGGATGGTGTAGGTTTTCATAGTTGCCTCCGCGTATAATTTCAGCGTATAATAACGGTACAATTCGAAGAATTTATACAAATAGTAATTCCAAAACAGCCCGGTGCAGCGGGCGGGAAGGGGCAGAACAATGGCAGAAGGAAGTTTCTCCAGCCGCCTGACAGAGCAGCGCAAACAGAAGGGGATTACCCAGAAACAGGCGTCCAAAGACTTCGGCATTTCGCAGGCGCTTTTGTCGCACTACGAGCGCGGCATCCGTGAGCCCGGCCTGGAGTTTGTCGTGCGCGCTGCCGAGTACTACGGCGTCAGCTGTGACTACCTCCTCGGCTACACGAACAACTCCCTGCGGCTGGAAGCCTTGCCGGAAATCCGGGACATTCCGGAGGACGACCTCCTGACGAACGGCACCATCCTGCGCGCCAACCTCAGCGTGGTCGGAAGGCTCCTGCGGGACGAGCCGCTCATGGACTATGTCCGCCAGCAGTTTGCCCTGACCACGTACATGCTGCTGTGCGCCGCCGTCAAGCGCGGCATTTTGCCGGGCACCTGGCTGCAGCCGCTGTCGGTCAACGACGAACAGTACAAGTTCCTGGCCGGCACCCTGGTGAACCAGCTGGACGGGCTGGACCAGGTGGACCGCCGCCCGCGGCAGCAGATCTGTCCGGCGTGCATCCGTACCATCTGCACCTGGGTCAACGACCTTCTCAATGAACGGATTGCCGACCTCATGTGAGAGAAGTTGAGAGAAGTATAGCACAGGAAAACCGAAAATCAAAGGACCGTGTATGTTTCCATACACGGTCCTTTTTAACGATGGAGTCCGTTCATGCAAGACGGAACTACATCATGGCTTCGTTGTACATCTGAAGGTAGAGGTCGGCCGAGCGGTCCCAGCTGTTGTCGCTCTTCATGGCCCGGTCCATGACCGCCTTCCAGGTGTTCTTGTCGTTGTAGTAGAGGTCAATGCCTCTGGTAATGGCCCACAGCATGTCGTGCGCGTTGTAGGTCTTGAAGGTGAAGCCGTTGCCCTGGCCGTCGCCGCAGTCGGTGACGGAGTCCCGCAGACCGCCGGTCTCGCGGACAATGGGCAGGGTGCCGTACCGGAGGGCAATCATCTGGGACAGGCCGCAGGGTTCGCTCTTCGACGGCATGAGGAACAGATCCGCGCCGGCGTACATGAGCCGTGCCAGCGGGGGCTGGAAGCCCAGCTCCAGACGGAATTTGTCCGGGTGCCGTTCGGCCACGCCGCGGAAGTAGTTCTCATAGGAGCTGTCGCCGGAGCCGAGGATAATGAACCGGACCTCGGTGTTGTAGAGCAGTTCGTCCACAATGGAGGTGATGAGGTCCAGACCCTTGTGGGACACCAGACGGGAAATGAGCACCATAATGGGCACGTCCGGCCGGTGGTCGAATCCGAAGCGTTCCTCCAGGGCCTCCTTGTCTTTCTTCTTGTTGGCTTTCCGCGCCGCCGAGTAGTGGTACGGAATGGCCATGTCGGTGTGCGGGTCGTAGCTCTCCGTGTCAATGCCGTTCAGAATGCCGGTCAGCTTCCACAGGTTCTTGTGGAGGATGCCGTCCAGGCCGTGGGAGAACCACGGGTCCAGGATTTCGTTGGCATAGGTCGGGCTGACGGTGGTCACTTTGTTGCAGCACTCAATGGCGCCCTTCATGAAGTTGGCCAGTCCGTCGTACTCGACAATGGGGTAGTCCGCCGGGTCCAGGCCCACGACTTCGTTCAGGATGTCCATGCCGTAGAGGCCCTGGTACTGAATGTTGTGGATGGTGAAGACGGTGCGGATGCCGTCGTAGCCCGGGCGGTCCCGGTAGAAGCAGTTGTAGTAGACCGGAATTAAAGCGGTCTGCCAGTCGTTGCAGTGGATAATGTCCGGCTTCCAGCCGTCCAGATGTTCAATGGTCTCCAGCACGGCGCGGGAGAAGAACGAGAACCGCTCGGCGTCGTCGTAGTACCCGTAAAGACCGGAGCGCTTGAAGTAGTACTCGTTGTCAAGCAGGTAGTAAATGACGCCGTTGGCCTCGGCCTTGAACAGCCCGCAGTACTGGCGGCGCCAGGCAACCGGTACGTCGTAGTTAGTCAGGTATTCCATTTCCTGGCGCTTATCATCCCCGACGCACTCGTAGAGCGGGAGGATGACGCGGACGTCTTCGCCTCTGGCTTTGAGCGCTTTGGGGAGAGCGCCGGCCACCTCAGCCAGTCCGCCGCTGACGGCAAAGGGAGTTGCTTCGCTGGACACGAATAGGATTTTCATGGTATTACCTCCGCTTCTGTGTGTCAGACCTGGATGTTTTTCGTAATGTAAATGGGGAAGTTCGGGTCCCCGGTCAGGGTGCGGCTGTTGGTAATGGTGACGTTCTTGTCGCCGATGACGCTGTCCAGAACGGCGCCCGAGTGAACAATGGTGCCCTGCATCAGGATGCAGTTTTTGACGACCGCGCCCTTCTCCACGGTGACGCCGCGGAAGAGCAGGGAGTTCGCCACTTCGCCTTCAATGACGCAGCCGTCCGCCACGAGCGAATTCACGACTTTGCACTCCGGACCGTAGGTGGCCGGAACGTTGTCGGAAATCTTGGTAATAATGGGGTTGTCTTTCCGGAAGAGCGATTCACGGTTCTCCGGGTTAAGCAAGCTCATATTGACGGCGTAGTAGGTCTTCAGGGAGTCGATCATCTCGGCAAAGCCGGTGGCTTCGTAGCCGACAATCTTCATGTCGCCGACGTGTGCCTGGATAATGTCCTTGAAGAAGGACGTGGCACCGTGTGCCATGGCGGTGGTCAGCAGGTTCAGAAGAAGGGTCTTCCGCATGACGAAGATGTTGAAGCAGTAGTCGACCTCGCCGGCGGCGCTGTCCACGACGGAGCAGTCCGTAATGCGGGCGTCGTCGTTAATGTCCAGAACCACCATGTTGTTGGCTTTCGGCAGGGGGCCGTGCTTGTAGACAATGGTAATGTCGGCTTCCTTTTCGGTGTGGAAGTCAAAGATGTCGTTGAAGTCGAAATTGTAGACGGTGTTCGTGTCTGCAATGCAGACGTACTCCTGACGGGCTTTCTGCAGGAAGTGCATAATGCTGAACAGGGACTCGAGCCACGTGTTGCGGCTGAGCGAGCCGGCGCCCTGCATAATGTTGTACGGCGGCAGCAGGAACATGCCCTCACGTTTGCGGGCAAGGTCCCACGGTTTGCCGGAGCCGACGTGGTCCATCAGGGACTGGTAGTTGTCTTTGGTAATAATTCCAATTTGGGTAATGCCCGCATTGACCATGGTGGACAGCGGGAAGTCAATGAAACGGTAGCGGCATCCGAACGGGACCGAGGCCATGGTACGGACGGAGGTCAGTTCCGGCGCCGCGTTTTCATAATCCTGTGCCTGGATAATGCCGAGTACATCATTTGCTCTCATAACGGGTCCCCTCCTCTACGTTTTCGTTGACCATGACATTCGGCGGGACAATGGCGTCCTTTCCAACGGTGACGCCGGCGCCGATGACAGCCACGCCCCAGCTGTCGACGTCGCCGTTGCCCGGGTCGTCGCCGACTCTGGCGTTTTCCTCTATGACCGCGTCTTCGGCCACAATGGAGTACTGGACGACGGCGCCCTTCTTGACCGTGGCGCCCGGCATAATGATGGAGTACTTGACCAGAGCGCCCTCTTCCACCGTGGTGTCGGCGAACAGGATGGAGAAGTCAATGGCACCGCGGACGTCGCAGCCTTCGGTAATCATGGCGTTTTCAATTTGGGCGGAATCCGCAATGAACTGCGGCGGCGAGCTCGGGCTGCGGGAATAGATCTTCCAGCTCGGGTCATTCAGGTTAATGCCCGAGGTGGGGGAGATGATATCCATATTGGCTTCCCAGAGGCTGCCGATGGTTCCGACGTCACGCCAGTAGCCGTCGAACTGGTAGGCCACCATCTTTTCGCCGGCGCCGTGCATGGCCGGAATGACGTCGTTGCCGAAGTCGTTGCTGGAGTTCGGGTTGGCTTCATCCGCCAGAAGGTAGGCACGCAGTTTTTCCCAGGTAAAGACATAAATACCCATGGAAGCGGTGTTGCTCTTCGGATGCTCCGGTTTCTCCTGGAACTCGGCAATGGTGTTGTCGTCGTTGACGACCATCAGGCCGAACCGGGAGGCCTCGGACCACTCGACCTCACGCATGGCAATGGTGCAGGCCGCTTCGTTTTCTTTGTGGAAGGCGAGCATGTCGCCGTAGTCCATCTTGTAGATGTGGTCGCCGGAGAGGACGACAACGTATTCCGGGCTGTACTTGTCTATAAAGTGGATGTTCTGATAAATGGCGTTTGCCGTGCCCTTGTACCAGTCCGTGCCTTTAATTTGCTGATACGGGGACAGGATGTGGACGCCGCCGCCGTTGCGGTCGAGGTCCCACGGCTCTCCGTTGCCAATGTAGTCATTGAGTTCGAGCGGCTGATACTGGGTCAGGACGCCGACCGTGTAAATGCCGGAGTTGACGCAGTTGGACAGCGGGAAATCAATGATCCGGTATTTGCCGCCGAACGGAACGGCGGGTTTGGCAATCTTGTGGGTCAAAATGCCGAGCCGGCTCCCCTGGCCGCCTGCCAACAGCATTGCGATACACTCTTGTTTGCGTGCCATATGTTGCTCTCCTTTGCGTTTATTTTTTCCTTTTGTTGCGATTCAGCCCTTCTTGGAAGGCGCAGACTTCGCTGTGGTTTTTGCTTTCTTCGATGCCGTTGCCGGCTTTTTTGCAGCGGGCTTCTTCGCCGCAGCCGCCGGCTTCTTCGCGGCGGGCTTCTTCGCCGCCGGCGCCGCCTTCTTCGCGGCCGGCTTCTTCGCCGCAGCGGGCTTCTTCGCCGCCGGCGCCGCCTTCTTC
>ONLO01000098.1 GCA_900318715.1 uncultured Eubacteriales bacterium
AGCCCGGCGCCTTCGGCATTCCGGAGCCCGACCCGGCGGTCTGTGACAAAGTGGATCCCGAAGACATTGACCTGGTCCTCTGCCCGCTGACGGCCTTCGACGAACAGTGCAGCCGCATCGGCATGGGCGCCGGTTACTATGACCGGTACCTGCAGCGGTGCAAAAACGCCGCCGTCATCGGTGTGGCCTTTGACGTACAGAAAGTGCCGGCCGTCCCCGCAGAGCCCTGGGACCAGCCGATGACACAAATTATTACAGAGAAACAAATTTACCGGATTGATGCTTGAGAAAGCCAGCCCGGTATGCTACTATCTTGCTTGAAATTGAGACTACTCGGGAAGGAAGTGCGCCGCTATGCATGAAGTCGGTGTTGTATTCCATATTCTGGACGCCATTGAAGAGGTCCTGAAAGAGAACGACCTGACCAGGGTCGGTTCCGTTACGCTGCAAATTGGAGAGGTCTCCGGCATTGTCCCGTCCTACCTGGATGACGTCTGGGGGTTCGCCTGCTCCAAGCATGACTTTATGGTGGAAGGCGCCAAGCTCATCCAGGAGCCCATCCACGCCGTCACCTATTGTGAGGACTGTCAGCGCACCTATGACACGCTGGAGCATGGCAAAACCTGTCCGCACTGCGGCTCCGGCAACACCTACCTCCTCCGCGGCAACGAAGTCCTCATCAAGGAAATTGAAGCGGAATAATACCGCGCCCAACAAAACAAAGTCCCCGGACTGACCAAGGTTGTCAGCCGGGGACTTTTTGTTTGCAAATGACTTATTCGCCGAAGAGGGGCGTGGAGAGGTAACGGTCGCCGGAGTCGGGCAGCAGGACGACAATGGTCTTGCCGGCGTTTTCCGGACGGTTGGCCAGCTCCGTGGCCGCATAGAGAGCGGCGCCGGAGGAAATGCCGACGAGGACGCTCTCGGAAGCAATGAACCGCCTGGCCTGTTCAAACGCGGCATCGTTTTCTACGGCAATAATTTCGTCGTAGATGCCGGTGTCCAGCGTGTCCGGAACGAACCCGGCGCCAATGCCCTGGATCTTATGGGCGCCGGCCGTACCCTTGGAGAGCACCGGAGAAGAGGCGGGCTCCACGGCCACAATCTTCACATCCGGGTTCTGTTCTTTCAGGTACTTGCCCGCGCCGGAGAGCGTGCCGCCCGTGCCGACGCCGGCCACAAAGAAGTCGACCTTGCCGTCCGTATCCTTCCAGATTTCCGGACCGGTGGTCTCATAGTGCGCCTTCGGGTTGGCCGGGTTGACGAACTGACCGGCAATAATGGAGCCGGGAATTTCTGCCTGCAGCTCTTCCGCTTTGGCAATGGCGCCTTTCATGCCTTTGGCACCGTCGGTGAGGACGAGCTCAGCGCCGTAGGCTTTCATAAGTTTGCGGCGTTCCACAGACATGGTCTCGGGCATGGTGATGATAATTTTGTAGCCGCGGGCCGAGCCGATGGCGGCAATGCCAATGCCGGTGTTGCCGGAGGTCGGCTCAATAATGGTGCCGCCCGGCTGCAGTTTGCCGGTGGCCTCGGCGTCTTCAATAATGGCTTTGGCAATCCGGTCCTTGACGGAACCGGCCGGGTTGAAGTACTCCAGTTTTGCCAGCACGGTGGCGTCCGGGTTGTATTCTTTGTTGTAGTTCTGGATGTCCAGAAGCGGGGTGTTTCCAACGAGTTCGGTGAGGTTTTTATAGAGTGCCATAGTATTTGCTCCTTATCTAAATGACATAGTCGTTGCCGTATTTTTCGCGGGACTGGTCGGCAAGGTCCTGAAGGGTAATGCCGTCGACATACTGGTCCACGGTGTCCTTGAGCCCTTCCCAAAAATCAATGGTGGTACACATGCTCTGGCGCGGACATCGGTTGGGTTCGTCCCGGAGGCAGGCAATGGGGGCAAGCGACCCTTCGGCAGCCCGAAGAATGTCCCCGGCCGTAATGGTGCCGGGATCCACCGCCAGCATGTAGCCGCCGTTGTTGCCGCGCAGACTGCGCAGGAACCCGGAGCGGTTGAGCAGCGCAATGACTTGTTCCAGATACTTGACCGACACTTCCTGGCGGGCCGAGATGTCCTTGAGGGTAATATACCCGTCTCCGCCGTACAGCGCCAGGTCAATCATGACGCGGAGTGCATAGCGCCCTTTGGTCGAAATCATGGTCCGGTTCTCCTTTCCTCACTTGTTTTCCTCATAATACTACCGGAATGGTAGGAAAGTCAAGCGAAAAGCCGGAAATGTTTTGCGGCCGGGGAAGAATCTTTCCTTTTTTCTGGATTGTTCGGGCGATTCAGCTCTTATATAATAAAACCAGAAGCACACGAAACAGAAGCTCTGTAAGGATAAGAAGAAAGGAGCTTATGTATGAAAAAACTGACCGCTTGGGGCCTGGCGCTGGCCTTGATCCTGTCCGCTCTGCTGCTGCCGCTTTCGGCCAGCGCTGCGGGGAAGGGAGCGGCATCCGCCGCCGGAACAAACAACACCATTAAAGTCGTGTCCATTTCCGATACGCACCTCCTCGGCCGCAAATTCATTGCGGACACGAAGGACTATCAGGATGCCATGGACGTGGAGACCAAGAGCTTCACGGACAGTGAAGCCATTGTGGACAAACAGTTGGCCGAAGTGAAGAAGCAGAAGCCGGACGTGCTGTTGCTCTCCGGGGACCTGACCAAGGACGGCGAGTACGAAAACCACGTCTTGCTGGCCGGCAAGTTGAAGCAGCTGCAGAAGGCCATGCCAAACCTGAAGATCTATGTCATCAACGGCAACCATGACATCCACAACGAGTTCGCCATGCTGTTCAACACGAAGGACGGCAAGGCGGTGCCGGCCACGCGCACCACGCCGGCCCTTTTTGAAAAGGCTTATGATATTACCTATAAAAGTAATACCATCATTGCCCGGTACACGCCGCCCGAAGGCGAGGCTGCCGGCGCCCTGTCCTACGCAGCCCGCATTAAGAAAGGTTACACGCTCATTGCCATTGACTCCGGCCGGTACAGCCCCGACAACACGGACAGCGGTGAGGCCGAGCACGAGACCGGCGGCGCCATTCCGGAATCGCTGCGCAGCTGGGTCGTGAAGCAGATCCGGGCGGCACAGAAACGCGGCGACACGGTCATTGGCATGCAGCACCACAACTTTGTGCCGAAGTTCTCCATGGAGGACGATATCCTGGCGGCCTTCCTCATGAACGACTGGGAGAGCTGGGCCAATACCGTGGCCGACGCCGGCCTGCACTACATGTTCACCGGACACCTGCACTCTGAGGACGTCTCCCGCTGGGTCACGGACAAGGGCAATGAGGTCTTTGATATTGAGACCGGATCGTCCCAGACGTATCCGAACCCGTTCCGTGTCACCACATTCACCCGCACCCGGGACAAGAATAACACGGTCACCGAGACCGTCACCGGAAAGACCATTCAGAACCTCAGTGTTTCGTATGTCAGTCCGCTGGACGGCAAAACGGTCCGCATTCCGGACTTCACGGCATACTCGAAGCCTATGCTGTACACACCGCAGAAAATCAACGCCATTGTACAGCGCGCGTTGGAGGGCGCTCTGGACCGCCTGCCCGCCGGCACGGACCGAGCCCTTCAGGACCTCCTCTACGACCTCTTCCTCATTCCGCTCGACAACAGCCGGACGCATACCCTCATAGATACGTTCAACTACGTCTATGCCAACCACCTGGGCGGCACGGATGATCCGAGCCATTCCAACCCGGCCTGGTACGACGAGGCCGCCGCCAACGCGCAGAACGGCTACCTGCTGAAGCGGTTTTTCCGCATCCTGGTGCGGGACCTTTCCCGTTACGAGGGCGATGTAGCCTCTGCCGTCCTGAACGA
The DNA here is from genome assembly GCA_900318715.1 of uncultured Eubacteriales bacterium. Classification (GTDB taxonomy): domain Bacteria; phylum Bacillota; class Clostridia; order Oscillospirales; family Acutalibacteraceae; genus RUG420. The sequence goes on from ONLO01000098.1 coordinate 3,851, forward strand.
TCTTCCCCTGTTCCCGACGCTCTTCAAGATGATGGGCCTGGACCCGGAACAGACGGCGTACCAGATTCTGAAAGCGGTCAATATGGGGACGCTGGACCTGACGGCCATCATGACGCCGCTGACACAGATGCACATCTCCAATTACCTGCGGAGTATCCTCGACTCGCTCAACTACGACAGCAACTACATTCATGACAAGAGCTTCAAGCTGGTCAACAACTGGCAGACCCCCAAGAAGCCGTATCAGACGGCCGCGGTCAACCCGCCGTACAACACCGGCGCCGTAGAGTTCCTGGTCAAGACGCTCCTGACCGAACTGACAACATAAGATGAGGAAAAAGCATCCCCCCCTGGGGCTTGTAGAGACCTGGCAACAGGATTACATTGAGTAATAGGACAGCGGGCATGTCCCGCTGTCCCATTAACTTTTTAGGGGGTACGGTATGCATATTCCTGAGAATTATCTGAGTCCGGCAACCTGCGGCGTCATGGCGGTTGCCATGGTTCCCGTCTGGGTCAATGCTGTGAAGAAAGTCCGGCAGAAAGTGCCGAAAGAAAAGCTGACCCTCATTGGTGTCCTTGCAGCATTCTCGTTTATTGCCATGATGTTCAACGTCCCGCTTCCGGGCGGTACGACCGGTCACGCGGTGGGAGGTACGCTCATTGCACTAATTTTAGGGCCGGAAGCGGCGTGCATAGCCGTTTCCATTGCCCTTCTCATCCAAGCGGTCCTCTTCGGCGACGGTGGTATCCTGGCCTTCGGCGCCAACTGCTTCAACATGGCGTTCGTCCTTCCGTACGTCGGCTATGGTGTCTACAGCCTCATCCGCAAGTACGCCAAATCCGAAGGCGGCGAACTTCTGGCAGCCGGAGTCGGTGCCTATGCTGGTATTAACGCGGCCGCTTTTGTTGCCGCACTTGAGTTCGGCATCCAGCCGTACATTGCGCACGATGCGGCCGGTATGGCCCTCTACTGCCCGTACGGCCTGAACATTGCCATTCCGTCCATGATGATTGGCCACCTGACACTCTTCGGCGTGGTGGAAGTCCTCTTCACGGTTGCCGTCTATGCGTTCGTCCGCCGGACGTCGCCCGGTACCATCAAGACCGGAGAGAAGACGAACCTCAAACCGCTCTATTATCTGCTCGGAGCCCTACTGGTCCTGGTCCCGCTCGGACTGCTGGCCGAAGGTACCGCCTGGGGCGAATGGGGCGCCGACGAAATTGCCCAGATTACGAGCGGCGGTGCGGCCCTCGGCTACACGCCGTCCGGCATGCTCAGCGGCTTTGAGTGGAATGCCCTGATACCGGATTACAGCCTGGCCGGGCTCCCGGATGTGGCGGCCTACTATCTGTCCGCCGTCATTGGCATAGCCCTGTCCGTCATCATCTTCCGCCTGGTAGCGGCGGCCCGCAAGGACAAGCCGTCCAACACGCCGGCAGCGTCTGCCTGATCATAAAACACCCAAACAAAACGCTTTATGAACAACTTCAAAAACGAACCCGTCCGTCTGCCTTCGTGGATGGACGGGTCCGACCCGTATGAACCGCAGAAGGACCACGAGGGGTTTCTGACCAAATCCCTTCTGAAGATCGGCAGCATCCTGGCCCTGGCCCGGGACACCACCCGTACGGCGGAGTCCGGCGCCAGCGCCGTCGTCAAGCTGATTTACACCCTGCTCTTCATTGTCCTTATCTCGGTTTCCAAAAACATGTTTTTCACGTATCTCTGCCTGGCCGGGTTCCTCGTGCGCTGCACCGTGCTGCCGTCCGGGCAGCTTCTGCGCGTCTTCCGCGGCGCGGTCCCTGCCATGCTGCTCTCCATGCTGCTCCTGCTGCCGGCGGTCTTCCTCGGCCAGCCGCGAGGCATGCTGACGGTCTCCCTGAAGGTCTTTCTCTCAGTGGGTCTGCTCGGCCTCATGGCGGTGACGACTCCGTGGAACAAGATGACGGAGGGCCTTCGCTTCTTCCGCATACCGGACATCTTCATCTTCACGCTGGACATTACCATTAAGTACATTGTCATCCTGGGCGATGTCTGTGTGGACATGCTCACCGCCCTGAAGCTCCGCTCCGTCGGGAAAAATCAGACGAAAGCAAAGTCCCTGTCCGGGGTGCTTGGCGTCACGTTCTTAAAGTCCCAGCAGATGGCGGCCGACATGAACGACGCCATGATGTGCCGCGGATTTGAAGGGGAGTACCCGCGCAAGGCTCGAAGGCTGTTCCGCAAACAGGATCTGCTGTATGTCCTGCTGATGGCGGCCGTAACGGCGTTGTTTATTTACCTGGAGGGGGCAATGCAGCCATGACCAAACCCGTCATTGAACTTCAAAATGTCAGTTTTTCCTATGGTGAAATCCCCGCTCTGCGGGACATTACACTTACGGTGAGCGAGGGGGAAGTCGTTACCCTTGAAGGCAGCAACGGCTGCGGCAAGTCCACGCTGCTGCGCCTTATCAATGGGCTCATCTTTCCGGATGCCGGTACATATGTGTTCGAGGGCACGCCCATTACGGAGAAGGCCCTGAAGGACAACCTCTTTGCCAAGCAGTTCCACCAGAAACTGGGCTTCGTGTTCCAGAACGCCGACGTCCAGCTGTTCTGTGCCTCGGTGGAGGAGGAAATTGCGTTCGGCCCGCTGCAGATGGGTCTCTCCGAAGAGGAAGCGAAGCAGCGCACGAACGACGTGCTTTCCCTCCTGGAGCTGGAAGCGCTGCGGGAACGCCCGCCGTACCAGCTCTCCGGCGGCGAAAAGCGTAAGGTTGCCCTCGGCTGCATCCTCTCCATGAACCCGAAGGTGCTTGTCCTGGATGAGCCGCTGGCGGGTCTGGACCGACGGACCCAGGACTGGCTGCTGGCCTTCCTGCAGACCCTGAAGTCCGCCGGGCGCACCATGGTGCTGGCCACGCACAACGAGGACCTGGCCGCTGCACTGGCCGACCGCCGCATCCTCTTCACAGACGACCATACCCTCGCCGGAACAATTTGACTCCTAATACTTATTGTGATAATATAGGCGCGTTAAATTGAACAGCCTGAAAAACGTTGACGGAGACAGTACGTCTGCAGTGCGAACGCAAACGGAGCGAGTCCGGGGATGGTGAGAGCCCGGCACGCTGACGCCGCAGTCCGAAGATCACTCCTGAGTTGCATGTCGAACCTGCATCGCCCAAGAAGATGCAGCAGTAGGCACCGCCGGCCCCCGCCGTTACCCGGGACTCATTTGCTGGAATGATGCACACCAGGTGGTTGCGAAGAATTGGAATGACAAGACTTCGTCCTGTTTGCACGGGACGAAGTCTTTTTTGCCTGAAGGAGGAAACCGAATGTACCAAAAAGTACCTGCGGACATGAACTTTGTCGAGCGCGAAAACGAAGTCGAGAAGTTCTGGAAAGACGAGCAGATCTTTGAGAAGTCCGAAGAGCAGGAGGGACGCCCCTCATACGTCTTCTACGACGGCCCGCCCACGGCCAACGGCAAACCGCACATTGGCCATGTGCTGACCCGCGTCATCAAGGATATGATCCCGCGGTACCGCACCATGAAGGGCAACTTCGTGCCGCGGAAAGCCGGCTGGGACACCCACGGTCTGCCGGTGGAAATTGAAGTCGAGAAGAAGCTCGGCCTCGACGGCAAGGAGCAGATTGAAGAATACGGCCTGGAGCCGTTCATTGCCCAGTGCAAGGAAAGCGTCTGGCAGTATAAGGGCATGTGGGAGGAATTCTCCGACAAGGTCGGCTTCTGGGCCGACATGGACAACCCGTATGTCACGTACGAAAACGACTTCATTGAGTCCGAGTGGTGGGCGCTGAAGCAGATCTACGACAAGGACCTCTTGTACAAAGGCTTCAAAGTCGTTCCGTACTGCCCGCGCTGCGGCACCCCGCTGTCCTCCCACGAAGTGGCCCAGGGCTACAAGCTCGTCAAGGAGCGCTCGGCGGTCGTCCGTTTCAAGTGCAAGGACGAGGATGCCTATTTCCTGGCGTGGACCACGACGCCGTGGACCCTGCCGTCCAACCTGGCGCTCTGCGTGAACCCGACCGAGACCTACATTAAGGTCAAGGCCGCGGACGGTTACACCTATTACCTGGCCGAAGCGCTGGCCGACACGGTACTCGGCAAACTGGCCGAAGACGACAAACCGGCCTATGAAGTCCTGGAAACCATGGCCGGCCAGGACCTGGAATACCGCGAATTCGAGCCGCTCTTTGATGCCTCGGTCCCGGTCGTCGAAAAGCAGCACAAGAAAGCGTACTTCGTGGAAGTGGACGACTATGTCACCATGACCGACGGTACCGGCATTGTCCACGAGGCTCCGGCCTTCGGTGAAGACGACGCTCGGGTCGGCCGCAAGTACGACCTGCCGTTTGTCCAGCTCGTGGACGAACAGGGCAACATGAAGGACGGCGTGCCGGGTGCCGGCATGTTCGTCAAGGACGCGGACCTTGAGGTCCTCAAGGATCTGGAAGCCCGCGGCCTCCTCTTTGACGCCCCGAAATTCGAACATGACTACCCGCACTGCTGGCGCTGTGACACCCCGCTCATCTACTATGCCCGGGAATCCTGGTTCATTAAGATGACCGCCGTCAAGGACGACCTCATCCGGAACAACCAGACCATCAACTGGATTCCGCAGAGTATTGGCGAAGGCCGCTTCGGCAACTGGCTGGAGAACGTCCAGGACTGGGGCCTGTCCCGTGACCGTTACTGGGGCACGCCGCTGCCCATCTGGGAGTGCCCGGACTGCGGCGAACGCCACTGCATTGGTTCCATTGAAGAACTGAAAGCCATGTCAGACAACTGTCCGGATGACATTGAGCTGCACAAGCCCTTCATTGACGCGGTCACGCTGAAGTGCCCGAAGTGCGGCGGCGAAATGAAGCGCGTTCCGGAAGTCATCGACTGCTGGTTTGACAGCGGCTCCATGCCGTTTGCGCAGCACCATTACCCGTTTGAAAACAAGGAGCTCTTTGAAACCCAGTTCCCGGCCGACTTCATTTCCGAGGCCGTGGACCAGACGCGCGGCTGGTTCTACTCCCTGCTTGCCATTTCCACCCTGCTCTTCAACAAGGCGCCGTACAAGAACGTCATTGTTCTCGGCCTTGTTCTGGACGAGTTCGGCCAGAAGATGTCCAAGTCCAAGGGTAACTCCGTGGACCCCATGGAGGCGCTCACCAAGCACGGCGCCGACGCCATCCGCTGGTATTTCTACACGAACTCCGCTCCGTGGCTGCCGAACCGGTTCTACGACAAGGCGGTCACCGAAGGACAGCGCAAGTTCCTGGGTACGCTTTGGAACACCTATGCGTTCTACGTCCTCTACGCGGAAATTGACCAGTTCGACCCGACGAAGTACACTCTGGACTTCAACAAGCTGTCCGTCATGGACAAGTGGTGCCTGTCCAAGCTCAGCTCTATGGTCAAGGGCGTAGACGAGAACCTCGACCAGTACCGGATTCCCGAAGCGGCACGGTATCTGGCGGAATTCGTGGACGACCTTTCCAACTGGTATGTCCGCCGCGGCCGCGCCCGCTACTGGGCAGGGGGCATGGAGCAGGACAAAATCAATGCCTACATGACGCTGTACACGGCGCTGGACACCGTCTGCAAGGCCGCCGCACCCATGATCCCCTTCATGACGGAGGAAATCTACCAGAACATGGTCCGCAGGGTGGACAAGGACGCACCGGAATCCATCCATCTGTGCGCCTTCCCCACGGCCAACGAGGCCTGGATCAACAAGGACCTGGAAGCCGACATGGACGAAGTTCTGGACATTGTCACCCTCGGACGCGCCTGCCGCAACGGCTCCAATCGGAAGAACCGGCAGCCGCTCCGCAAAATGTATGTCAAGGCGGACCACACGCTGTCCGACTTCTATGTCGAAATCATTGAGGACGAGCTGAACGTCAAGGCCGTCGAGTTCGTGGAGGACGACTCCGCGCTGGCCACTTACGCGTTCAAGCCGCAGATGCGCACGCTCGGTCCGAAGTACGGCAAGCAGCTGGGTGAAATCAAAGCAGCTCTGGCCGACATTAAAGACGGCTCCGCCGCCATGGCCGAACTGAAGGAGACCGGCGTCCTGAAGCTGAGCATTTCCACCGGGGACATTGAACTGGCGGAAGAGGACCTGCTCATTGAGACGGTCCAGCAGGAAGGTCTCTTCACCCTGACCGAAAACGGCGTCACTGTGGCGCTGGACACGACCCTGACGGACGAACTCCTGCGCGAAGGCTTCTTCCGCGAAGTCGTCTCCAAGGTCCAGACCATGCGCAAGGACGCGGGCTTCGAGGTCACGGACCACATTGCACTGTATGTGGACGGCACGGACAAGGTCAACGCCGTCGTGGAGGAATTCAAGGATTCCCTCTCGGGCGATGTACTGGCCGACGAAGTCCACAGCGCTTCCCGTATGGAAGTACCCGACGCTCCCGGCG
>ONLO01000141.1 GCA_900318715.1 uncultured Eubacteriales bacterium
CACCGGTGCCGCGGTCATTACGGCCGTAGCCGCCGGCAGCCAGGTCATCCACATGTTCACGGTCATGACCGTCGGCTTTGCCATGGCGTCCACCGTCCTCATCGGACGGGCCGTCGGGGCACACAACGACGACGGCATCCGGGTTGCCATAGGGAATTCGATTACGCTGTTCGGCTGCTTAGCCCTCGTGTTTACTGTCCTTCTGCTGGCCCTGACCCGCCCGCTCGTGTCCCTTCTGCAGATTCCGGCGGCGTCCGTCCCTTCGGCGGTCACCTACCTCACCATCTGCTTTGCCGGCATCCCGTTCATTGTGGCGTACAACGTCATTGCGGCCGTGTTCCGCGGGCTCGGGGACTCGAAGAGCCCCATGTGGTTCGTGGCCATTGCCTGCATCACCAACATTGTGCTGGACTACATCCTCATTGGTCCTTTGCACATGGGGGCGGCCGGCGCGGCGCTCGGCACCATTCTGGCCCAGGCCGTCAGTGTTCTGTTGTCTCTTGCAGCCATGAAAGTCCGTCAGCTGGGGTACCGCATTTCCCTGCGCGATTTAGCCCCCGACCGGAATACCATGCGCCTCCTGTTAAAAATAGGGGTGCCCGTCACCCTGCAGGAAGGGTTCATCCAGATCTCGTTCCTGCTCATTACGGTCATTGCCAACCGGCGCGGCGTGGAAATTGCAGCCGCCGTCGGCATTGTGGAAAAGATCATTACCTTCCTGTTCCTGGTGCCGTCCACCATGATGGCCACCACCTCGGCGCTGGCCGCGCAGAACCTCGGCGCCGGAAAACGGAAGCGGGCGGAAGAGACCCTGTTCTGGTGCATGGGCATTGCCGCCGGTATTGGCGCCGTGTTCTTCGTGGTCTGCAACCTGTTCCCGGAATTCATTGTCGGGCGTTTCACCGGCGAGACGGCGGTCGTCACCTACGGGTCCCAGTACCTGAGGTCGTACAGCATTGACTGCGTCATTGCATCCATCCAGTTCTGCTTCTCCGGCTTCTTCACCGCGTGCGGCAAGTCGTTCCTGTCCTTTGCGCACAACGCGGTCTCCATTGTCACGGCCCGTGTTCCGGGTGCGCTGTTTGCGTCCATCCACTGGCCGGAGACGCTCTTCCCCATGGGGCTGGCCGCCCCGACCGGCTCGCTCATCTCCGTCCTCATCTGTGTGGCCGCCTTCCTGTATCTGCGCCGCCGTGTGCCGCCGGAGCTGTAACCAACAAAAAACCACTGCAGTCAAAACTGCAGTGGTTTTCTTTTTTTGCAAGTTTACTTGGTCAGCAGTGCCTCAATGCGCTTCATGGCCTCCACTGTGTTTTCGTAGGAGGAGAACGATGTGAAGCGGAAGAAGCCCTTGCCGCAGCTGCCGAAGCCTTCACCCGGGGTGCCGACGACCTGTGCGTTGTCCAGCAGGTAGTCGAAGAATTCCCAGGAGCCCATGCCGCCGGGGCAGCGGATCCAAATGTACGGCGAGTTCTTGCCGCCGGTGTACCAGATTCCGAGGCGGTCAAAGGTGTCGGCAATGACCTTGGCGTTGCGGCGGTAGTAGTTGATGTTCTCGTCAATCTGCTTCAGACCTTCCTCCGAGAACACGGCAGCCACCGCGCATTGGACCGGCCAGGAGACCCCGTTGTACTTGGTGCTGAGACGGCGGTACCAGAGGTCGTAAATGTTTTTGCCGTCCCGGACCAGTTCCTTCGGAATGACCGTGTAGCCGGCGCGGGTGCCGGTGAAGCCGGCGGTCTTGGACAGCGAGCAGAGCTCAATGGCGCAGGTGCGGGCGCCTTCCACGGCAAAGATGCTGCGCGGCGAGTCGTCCGCAATAAAGTGCTCATAGGCGGCGTCGTAGATGATGACGGCGTCATTGGCGTTGGCGTAGTCCACCCAGGCCTTCAGCTGGTTGTAGTTGTAGGCCGCTCCGGTCGGGTTGTTCGGGGAGCACAGGTAGATGAGGTCGGCGTGCACCGCCGGGTCCGGCATGGCGCAGAAGCCGTTTTCTTCGCCGGATGCCGCGTACAGAATCTTGCGGCCGGCCATAATGTTCGAGTCCACGTAGACCGGGTAGACCGGGTCCGTGACCAGGACCACGCTGTCCGTGGAGAAGATTTCACTGAGGTTGGCGCTGTCGCCCTTGGCGCCGTCGGTCACCAGGATTTCGGACGGATCCACCGACACGCCGAAGGTCTTGTAGTAACCGGCAATGGCGTCCCGGACGAAGTCATACCCTTCGTAATCCGGATATCCTTTGAAGGTCTCTTTGGCGGCCAGGTCATCGGAGCCCTTCTTCAGCGCGTCCACGACGACCGGGGCCAGCGGCAGGGTGACGTCCCCGATTCCCATGCGGATGACGTTCTTGTCCGGGTGGGCGGCAATGTACTCATTGGTCTTCCGGGCAACGTCGGCAAAGAGATAATTGGGTACGAGGTTGTCATAGTTCTGGTTGATTTTCATGGGAAGGACGTCCTTTCTTGTGCAAAGTGCCAAAAAACCATACAATTCTTGCATCTAGGTTTAAAAGTTTCTGCCAATTTATTTACATTGTTAATTAATGGGCTGTATAATTTACGTAAGGCACTGTCCCGGCTCCGTTCACCGGTCTTTTCAAGTTCTGCAATAGTATAGCATAGAGCCCGTGCCTTCCAAAGTACTTTTTTCCTGAAAATTAAGAGGTGACCATTATGAAAAAGATCCTTGCAACGCTGGTTGCGCTGGCGGTTCTGGTTGTCATGGCGGTCCCGAATGTATTTGCCGTCACCTACAAGGACCCCGGGGTCTCCACCAGCAAGCCCGTTGACCTGCAGTTCCCCTGGGACGCCAACACCCTTGTCACCGGCAATTCCGCTTCGTATGACCTGAATCTTGCCATTGGCGCGGGCACGCTCTGTGCGGCTGCCGAGTCGGGCACGTCCACGGCGTCCGCCGTTCTGAACGAACTCGGCCTTGGCGGCGCCGTTGCCCACTATGGTTATGAGGCCAACACCAGCAGTGTGGCCCATACCATTTCCCTGAAACCCGTTTCCGTAAACGGCAGTCATTACAATCTCATTACCATTGTGGGGCGCGGGAGCATGTCCCTGGCGGACTTTGCCACCGACATGACACCCGGTGCGTTTTCCGACAATGCGAACATTGTCCTCCGGAACCTGGATTCGTTCCTGGCCGCCAACGGACTGACGCGCACGGACCCGGCAAACCGTTACTTTGTGACCGGTCACAGCCTCGGCGGCGCCGTTGCCAACATTGCGGCCCACCGCCTGGCCCAGTCCGGCGTAGCCAACTCCGCCATCTACGGATACACCTACGCCTCCCCGCTGACCGTCAGCCAATCGGACCCGGATGCCAAAACCGACAACAACATCTTCAACCTGGTCGGCACCGTTGTCATTTCCGATGCGGCATTTGACAACTTCTGCTGGGGAACCGAGCAAACCTTCGGAGACATGCTCAACGGGAATTTCTTATCCGTCCTGACCGCATGGATGTCCAAAGGCCGTTATGGAACGGACAAGGTCTTCAGCGGACAGAGCGACGGGTTCTATTCCGTCTATGAGACCCTGACCGGAAAAGCTTATAACGCGAACGGCACGCTTGCCAAGCATCTGGTCACCACGTATCTCGCCTATATCCTTGAGGGCCAGAGTGTCACCGCCAATGCCGAAGGCAGCGTCCGGGTCGTCACCATCAACGGCGGCGCTCCGGCCACCGAGCCGACCGAGCCGGTTACCGAACCGACCGAACCCGTCACCGAACCGACGGAACCGGTCACCGAGCCGACCGAACCGGTCACTGAACCGACCGAACCTGTCACTGAACCGACCGAACCCGTCACCGAGCCGACAGAACCCGTCACCGAGCCGACGGAACCGGTCACCGAGCCGACGGAACCGGTCACCGAGCCGACGGAACCGGTCACCGAACCGACCGAACCGGCCACGCAGCCGACCGAACCGGCCACACAGCCCTCCGGCGGCGGATCGTCCGGAAACGGATTCCTCTCCATTATC
>ONLO01000142.1 GCA_900318715.1 uncultured Eubacteriales bacterium
ATCCTGAATATCCTGGCCGAGAAATACGGCATTGTGGAGAAGGACTTCCTGACCGCCGAACTCGAAATGATTCCGGCCTACAAGGCCCGGGACATCGGCTTTGACCGCTCCATGATCGGCGGCTACGGCCACGACGACAAGGTCTGCGCCTACCCGGCGGCCATGGCCAACTTTGCCGTGAAAAAACCGGAGTATACGACCGTGACCGTCCTGACCGACAAGGAAGAAATCGGCTCGGACGGCAACACCGGCCTGAACTCCTCTTACTTCAAATACTTCATCCATGACCTGGCCGACCTGGCCGGGGTCCCCGGCCGCGACGTCCTCTCGAAGAGCGAATGCCTCTCCGCCGACGTCACCGCCGCGTTCGACCCGACCTTCCCCGACGTCATGGAAAAACGCAACGCATCCTTCCTCAACAAGGGCGTCTGCGTCTGCAAGTACACCGGGGCCGGCGGCAAATACGACACGTCGGACGCCACGGCGGAATTCTTCGGCAAGGTCCGCGGCATTCTGGACAAGGCCGGCATTGTCTGGCAGTCCGGGGAACTCGGCAAGGTGGACGCCGGCGGCGGCGGAACCGTCGCCAAGTACGTGGCCGCCCTGAACGCGGACGTCATTGACATCGGCGTGCCGGTGCTCTCCATGCATTCGCCGTACGAAGTCGTCTCCAAACTCGACCTCTACAGCACCTACCAGGCCTTTGCCGAATTCTTCAAAGCCAAGTAAGCGCAACCCGTTCCAACCATTGTCAGGAGCCCGCCTATGAACAAGCTGAACCACCAAAAGCTGACCCGGATCCTGCCGGCCCTTCTGCTGGTGCTGGTGCTGCTGGTGACCGCCGTGCGGTCGTCCTTTGCAGCCACCACACTGGTCTCCGCCGGCGCGGCCGAGGAACGCGCACACTATCCCACGCTGTCCCGCATGATCCGGAACCGCCACGTAAGTGCGGCGGCTGCCGGCCGGGTGACGGCTACGGATGTGCTCGTCCTCGGGGACGACGTCTACACGCTCAGCACCGTCAAGGTCCGCCAAGGCCTCATGGGGACCCTCCGCAAAGGGGACACCATAAAGCTTCTGGAGTTCGGCGGCACGTTCCGCGGCCACGACATTGGCAAACAGCTCGGCGGCACGGTCTCCCTGACAACGGCAATCAATCCGCGCAAGGTCTATGAGTACCGCTACAGCGGCTACAACTACGCGGAACCCGGCGACGACGTCGTCCTGTTCCTGGAGCCTTGCACGGCCAAAATGCTGGGCCACCCGATGAAGGCCCTTGCGGCAGCCGCCGGCAGCGGCGACATCTGGCTTCCGCTGGACATTACCGCCGGCAAGCTGACGAAGACCGACGGCGGCCGGTACGACTGGAACTACCCCATGGAGAAAATCAGCGAAATGGAGTCGTTCAGTCTGGAGGAACGCCAGGCGCTTTCCGACAAACTTTATTCCATGAAAACCATTGAGACCGCAGTGGAGAAGGTGAGAACATGAGCCAGAATCAGGCATCCCAACGCGCGCCGCAGCCGGTGACCCGCTACAACCGCGCACAGACCCGTGCATTCCAGATGGTGGAGGTCGGCTTTGACGAAGACCTGCCGACCCGCCTCTATGACATTGTCAACTTTGCCGCCGTCATCCTGAACCTGCTGGCAACCATTCTGTTTACGTTCGACAACGTGAAAGCCGAGTACGGAACGGTCCTGCACATTATTGAAGCCGTGACCGTGGCATTCTTTGCCGTGGACTACGTGCTGCGCCTGTGGACGGCGCCGAAAAAGTATCCATTCGACAGCAAAGCCCGTGCGGTGGGGAAGTATGCCACCAGCTTCAACGGCATTATTGACCTCATTTCTTTCCTGCCGTTCTACCTGCCGTGGTTCTTCCCGTCCGGCAGCGCGGCCTTCCGCCTGTTCCGGGTCCTGCGGCTCTTCCGCCTGTTCCGGATCAATGCGTACTACGACTCGTTCAACGCCATTACGGCCGTCATCAAGAGCAAAAAGCAGCAGCTGCTGTCGTCCATTGCCATCCTGGCGGTTTTAATGGTTGCTTCATCGCTCTGCATGTACAGTGTGGAACACAACGCGCAGCCGGATGTGTTCAAGAACGCCTTCTCGGGCATCTGGTGGGCAACCTCCACGCTGCTCACGGTCGGCTATGGCGACATCTACCCCATTACCTTTGCCGGCCGTGCCCTCGGCATCATTATTACCTTCCTCGGCGTCTTTATGGTGGCCATTCCCACCGGTATTCTGAGCGCCGGATTCGTCCAGCAATACCAGAGCCTTAAGGAG
>ONLO01000143.1 GCA_900318715.1 uncultured Eubacteriales bacterium
GAATGCCTGCACCACGCGGGTGCGCTCGGCGGCGGTCAGGCCGTCGGCCCGTCCGGCTCCGCCGGTTCCGGTGTCCTCGACATCCAGAAAGATAGGGTACTCCAGCTTGGCGTTCCCGACGGCATCCAGCACGAAGGCCGCCTCTTCCTGCGCCTCTTCCACGTTTGTGGCCTGCGAGTAGAAGTAGACGCCCCGATGAATGTTGCAGAACCATGCGCGATGCATGTTCCGTTTGAACCGGTCGTCCACATGCAGAGAGCCGTCGTCGTACGAGCGGTATCCGCACCGGATGACGGCAAAGGATACACCGGCGTTGCTGACGCTCCCCCATTTAATCTTGCCCTGGTGCTCGGAGACGTCTATGCCGTAGTTGCGAAGGCTGTTGGTGCGTTGAAGCCCGAGAAACAGAAACAGAACGGCAAGCCCCAGCACCAGAGGCCGAAGGACCAGAAGGATGATGTCCCGCGTATTCTTCTTATTCGTTCGCGTCTTCTTCATAGGTTTCCAGACGGGCACGGACATAGTGCTCCAGCACTTCTGCAGTACCCTCCAGGCCCAGTTTGGATGAGTTCACAATGACGTCAAAATAGGAGCGGTCGCCCCATTCCTTCGTGCAGTACCGGGCATGGTACCTCTGGCGTTCGGCATCCACTTTCTTAATGCGCTTTTTGGCCTGCTCCCAGCTCAGGTTTTCCCGTTCCACAACACGGGCAATTTTCGCCTTTTCGTCACCGGTCACAAAGATTGTAATCAGCAGGATTCCGGGAATCTCGGTCAGGATTTCTTCCGAACAGCGTCCGACAATAATGAAGGATTCGCCATTGCCCGCCATCTTGCGGATCATGTCAAACTGCATTTCCGCAATGGCGTCCTGCGGAGAATTGGAAAAGCCGCGGACCGAACGGGTAATGAGGAGATTGCTGGGTTTTTCCTCATATTTACTCAATTCATTCCGGTCCAGATGATACTCTTCCGCCACACGGGAGAGTATGCTTTTGTCATAATACGGAATGTCCAGAAGCTTGGACAGCTCACGGGCAACGACATGGCCGCCGCTGCCAAACTCACGGCTGATGGAAACAACAAGGGTCGTGTTCATGATAGGGGCTCCTTTCCACTCAGACATGGCGTACAAACAGGATCAGCGTACCAATTGCACAGACGATCAGAGTCGCCGGAATCATGTATTTACAATATTCCTTCCAGGAAATAAGGGTACCGTTCTTTGCAGCAATGGAAATACCGACGACATTGGCCGAAGCGCCGATGGGCGTTCCGTTTCCGCCGATATCCGTGCCGATGGAAAGCGCCCAGGCCAGTGTGGAAAGATCCAGTCCTGACGCAGCAGCAAGTGCCTTGATAACCGGAACCATGGTGGCCGAAAACGGAATGTTGTCGACAATGGCGCTGGCAAGCGCAGATATCCAGAGAATAATGATAATGCAGATGGTCAGGCTGCCGCCGCTGATGTCCCCGATCCAGTTGGCCAGGACCTTCAGGACGCCGGTCTCTTCCAGCCCGCTGACAACAATGAACAGGCCGACGAAGAACAACAGGGTCTTATAGTCAATTCCTTTGACCAGTTCCCAGGCTTTCTTCCGGGCGCTGATGAGCGCCAGAACCGCCGCAATGACGCCGATGGTCGGAACCGTCAGATGGGTCTTGGCGTGCGTAATGAGAAGGATGACGGCAATGAAGAAGATAATGGTGCTTTCAATAAAGTAACCGCGGTCCTTAATAAAGCTTTCCGGTGCCGGAAGACCGGCAATTTCATCGGCGGTAATGGTGACCCCGGACAGTTTCTTCCGGAACACAAGGTAGAAGAATGCAACAATAAATACCATGGCCACAAGGGCAATGAAGCCGGTGTTCTTGGCGAAGTCAAAGAACGTGTAGCCCAGTGCTGAGCCGATGATAATGTTGGGCGGGTCTCCGCTCATGGTGGCCGAGCCGCCGAGATTCGAACAGAATATTTCCGTCAGGATCAGCGGGGTCGGTGAAAGATGCAGCATCATGGCCAGTTCCACCGTAATGGCGGCCAGAAACAGAATGACGGTAATGCTGTCAATGAACATGGACAGGAAGAACGACAGCGTCATGAAGGCCAGCATCAGCGGCATTGGCCGGTAGTTGACGAACCGGGCAAGCTTCAGGCAAAGCCAGTTGAAGAACCCGGACTTGCCCATACCTTCCACCAGAATCATCATGCCGGCAATGAACAAAATGGTGGCCCAGTTAATGCCGGACGTTCCTTCCCCTCCATGGGACGACGCAAGCCAGAAGTCCCTGGTGGTAAAGGTCTCTATGTTCAGGGTCCTCCAGATGGCTTCCGGGCTTCTCATGAAAAAGCCAAAAACAACAACAATCATCAACAGACCGGCAACCAGGGTAATGATCTGCCGTTCAATCTTGTCCTGGACAATCAGAACGAACATGGTCACGAAGATGAAAAGTGCAACAATTGATGCAACCATAAGAATTGATCCTCCAAATAATCTGAAAACTCAGCGAATATTGTCGGGGTACGCTCCCTCGTCCACCAGTGTCCGGAACGCGTGGCGGACCAGAGGAATGTCCTCCTGATAGGTCATGCCGAACCATTTGTCGTCCGTCGGGAGGACTGCAACCTGTGCTTTCCCGTTTTGAATATACTCCCCAATGACAATGGGAAGAAGGTATTCGGACGTTTTGTCCTCCGGCGAGAGTCCGGACAGGAATGCCGGAAAGCCCTCATCCAGGGCGTCAATAAAGTCCGGAGAAAAGCCCCACATGTTCATGGACACCGGCGTCTGGTCCTCGTAGAACCGGAAGCCGTCTTCGGTGCGCACGGCGGCTTTGCCGTCCACCTTTTCAATGCCCTTGGTCTCCTGAATGGCCGTCAGATATCCGTTTTCCACCTGACAGACGCCGCGGGTCACCGTTCCGAAGGCGGAAAGGGTATTATTCAGCTGGAACCCGGCCATGCAGCACTGCAGTTTGTCCGTGGTCTCCGTCTTTCCGGAAACCAGGAAGTCGTATAGCAGTGTAAAACAGTGTTTGCCGTAGTAGTCGTCCGCATTGATGACCGCAAACGGTTCCTTCACAACGCCTTTGCAGGCCAGGATGGCCTGGCCGGTCCCCCAGGGTTTGGTCCGGCCGCCGGCGGAAAAGCCCGGCGGGAGGTCGGACAGCTCCTGGAACACGTAGTCGACGTCAATTTTCTGCTCCGCCCGGTTGCCGATGGCGTCCCGGAAATCCGCTTCAATGTCATGGCGGATAATGAAGACCACCTTTTGGAAGCCGGCTTCAATGGCGTCATGAATGGAGTAATCTATAATAATTTCTCCGCTGGGGCCAACGGGAGCAATCTGTTTGATCCCGGTTCCAAAGCGGCTGCCAATGCCGGCAGCCATAATGACAAGGGTCGTCGGTTTCATGGCGTTATACCTCGTTCTTCAGCGCGTCTTCGGCAATTTCCTCAGCCACGGTCTGAGCGGCATCGTCCGCCTTCTGCTGCTTTTGCTCTTCAATCTGGCGGGCCGTTTCTTTCAGCATGGCCTCTTCTTTTTTCTTCTTGGCCTTTTTCTTCTTTTTCCGGGCCTCCACGGCAGCTTCGTACTGGGCGCAGGCCTCTTCAATGGAGCCGTCGTACAGAATTTTTCCGGACTCCAGATAAATGCCGCGGGAACAGAAGTCCTTGGCGGTGTTGGCGTTATGGGTAACCAGGAGAAGCGTGGTGTTTTCATCCGCAATGAGCTGACGGACCTTCTCCAGGCACTTGCTCTTGAAGTTCGAGTCGCCGACGGACAGCGCTTCGTCCACAATGAGGATTTCCGGCTTGACGTTGGCGTTGATGGCAAAGCCCAGGCGGGCCTTCATGCCGCTGGAATAGGCGCGGACCGGCTGGTCAATGTATTCGCCGATATCGGCAAACTCAATAATGGTGTCCTCCAGCTCGTCGACCTCTTCCTTGGAGAGGCCGAGCGTCGTGCCGCGCAGATAGATGTTCTCCCGTCCGGTCATCTCCGACTCAAAGCCGGCGGTCAGTTCCAGAAGCGCCGACACGCGTCCGCGGACGTCAATGGTACCGGAGGTCGGGAAGCAGACGCCCGTAATCATTTTCAGAATGGTCGACTTGCCGGCGCCGTTGCTGCCGACCAGGGCCACCGCTTCTCCCGGCATGACCGAGAACGAGACCCCTTTGACCGCATCTTTGGTTTTAATTTTAATGCCTTTGATGAAGATGGACGCCAGTTTCTGGCGGTTGCTGGCGTACAGTTTATATCGTTTGGTGACGTCCTTGAATTCGACAATGGGCTGACCGGGTTCCAGGACCGTTGTTCTTGTAATATCACTCATAATGCATGCCCTCCCTTACAAAACGTCCGGCATGTCGTGACGGAGCCGTTTGTAGCTCCACAGACCAAGCAGGAACATGATGATGAGTTCGGCAAGGAATACCAGAGTGCGGACCCAGTGTTCCCAGAACCAGTGGGTCTGCATAAAGGACTCCCGGAACCCGTTGACCAGATAGGTAATAGGGTTGGCCAGGAGGATCTTGCGGAGGAACTCCGGAACGGCAATTTCATTGACATCATAGAAAATGCCGGAAATCCATAGGAATGCAAATACAATGGAGTGGACCAGGTTGGAAAAGTCCTGGCTGACCGCGGCAATGGGCGCTGCAAACAGCGTCCAGCTCGTGAAGAACAGGAAGGACATGAAAATGTAGAACAGGATCTGCAGGCTGTAGATGCCCGGGAAGAACCCGAACGCACAGTACAGAATAAAGACGACGGCCAGAAGGCCGAAGTTGATCATGAGATGGGACATGCTGGTAAAGGTCGGAATGGTGGACACCGGGTAGTGGATCTTGGTAATGAGATACCGGTACCGGCGCATGCAGTCCGTTCCGCGGTTGAGCATTTCACTCATGTAGAACCAGGGAACCAGGCCGGCAATGAGCCACAGGAAATACGGATAGTCCCCGTGCGCCTTTCCGCCGCGCAGTCCGATGGACATGGCAAACCAGTAGACAAAGATGGTGACGACCGGTTTAATGATGGCCCACGCCCAGCCAAGGGCGGAGGCCCGGTATGTGCGGACCAGATCGTTCTTTGCCATTTTGACGGTCTGTTCCCGGTAGTCAATATGTTCATGAAGTATTTCAGAAAAAATTGACATGCGTTTCCTCCGAATAAGAATTCAGCGTAAAGCTCTATTAATTCTATCATTAAAGGGGGCTGTCCGCAATTAATTTGCACAGCATTTTTCCGTATTTGCTGTAAGTCCGGATGGCCCCGAAGTTTCTTTTTTTAGTCTTTGAAAGAACTTAGAAAACAATGGGTTCCCGTTTAAGTTATTTTAAGTTCCTTCCGGTAGACTGTAAGCAATCCAGCCGGGAGCCGGTCACTCCTGGGCAGATGAAACGCAAGGGGTAAAACCCTACTCACTTTTTCATTCATTTTCTCCTATTTCAACGGAACAAGTCCGGACGTCCCCCGCGCCCGGACTTGTTTCCGTTTTCGGTGAAAAAATAATTTTTCAAAACTTTTAATTTTTTCGTTTTGTTTCAGATATATTTAAGGTAGTCATGGTACGCTGTAGATGGTCCAGAAAGGAACCAGTCACTCCTTTCAAAACGGGCCAAGGGTTTTATCCACACCCTACTCACTTTTTCATTTCATTTTCTCCTATTTAAGGCAGCCCGGATGTTCCCCCATCCGGGCTGAACCTTTTTTTACCGCACAAAAACAGCTTCTGCACCGCTGCAGAAGCTGTTTATTATTTCCAAGTAATTAAATACTCTTCAAACGGCTGAAAATCCGTTTTTTTAATGCGGGAATGACGGCGTCCCAGGAGCCGCGCGGCCAGGATGAAGAGGTCCGGCGCGCACTCGAAAAGCAGAGTGGAAAGCCGGACTTTTGCACCCGGGTAGCGCAGCAGCGGAAACAGTTTTTTCCGCATGCCGGAGAGGCGTGCAAACCGGCGCGTCTCCTTCGGCGTGAACGCCAGGCACGCCTGCCATAGAACCGACCAGTAGATCCGGGGTATGACCCACTTGCGGAAGACGGGAACGAATTCGGGAACTGTTTTGGCAAGCTCCGGCACAGCGGCCTCCAGAAGCTCCACGCAGGACAGGCGCTCCACCCGGAACGTAGCAACAGCGGAACCGCTCTGCAGCACGTAGAAGTACAGCTGGTTTTCCGACACCAGGACCGACCGGGCGCGGGCCGTCATCCGGTACAGGATGTCGTAGTCTTCGTAGTAGTCATACCCGGCAGCAAACCGGAAGGGTCCCTCCTCCAGAAATGTCCGGCGGATGAAGAGATTGTAGACGCCGAAGCGGGTCGGGTCATCGGCAATCCGGTTCAGCATGGCAAGCCGGGTTACGGCTTTGGCATCCGGCCGTGCCGGCGCCGCCGTAAAGGGCCCGTGTTCCGGGACCCGGCGGGACATGAAGTACAAAAGGTCAAACGGCCGGCCTTCCGCCGTTTTCCGCAGGAACTCGACGTAGTCCGGAACAATCCGGTCGTCGACATCCACAAAGCTGACATAGGTACCGGACGCCAGCTCCATGCCGCGGTTGCGGGCGGCTGAGACCCCAAGCGGTGCAATGGTTTCCACCGTCACCGGAAACGGGACCGTATCTACCGCGGCCAGGAGCCGTTCCCGGGTATGGTCCGTGGAACCGTCGTCCACAAAAATGAGTTCAAAGTCCTGCACCGTCTGCTGACGGAAACAGGACAGAATGGTATTCAGGAACCGTTCGCCGTTAAAGACGGGAATGACAACACTGAGCAGCATGCCGTCACCTCCCCGCTTTCAAAACCGCGAACAGCCGGGTATTGCTGGACTTGACGCGGGAAATGACCAGGCTCTCCAGAAACATGAGCCCGGGCGAGCGGAGTTTAATGGGAATGAGCATAATCTTCATATAGGCCGAGTGGGGCTTTGCTCCCCGGACGGCCTGCTGTGCCCGCTCCGTGCGGATCATCCGGCGGATGGCGCTCCGCTTGCGCAGCGCGGACTTTTCGCAGCGCGGGTTCGTCTCGTTTTCCACGCAGCCGATCAGCCGTTCAATGTAGCGCCGGTCAATCATTTCCCGGGTTTCCGGGGTGTCGACGCCCCAGTGGCGGTAGAGGTCCCACATCCAGCCGTCTTCCTCTTCCCGCTTCTGGTACATATCCGGACGGTACCGGGCCGTCTCGGACTCCTCCCGCTTGCGGATGAAGTGGTAATACGGCCTGGACAGCACGGTGACGCGCTCCACGTCCCGGATGTAGTCCATGACGAAGGGGAAGTCGTCCCAGAAGGTGTGCGGGAACCAGAGGTCGTGTTCCCGGATGTAGTCGAGGCGATACAGCTTGTTCCACGGAGAGTACAGCAGATTCTGGTCAAAGAGCTCGTACGCTTTTTCATGGAACTCCTCTTTTGAGGCGTAGACGACGTCCGGAACGGACTGTTCCTGAATGAACTTCTGGGTGTCCGTGTAGTAGGTGTCAATGTAGTAGCCGGTTACCACCAGCTGTGCATTGGTGGTCTCAGCGGCCTTGACCATGTCCGACAGCATCCGGGACTCCGTCCAGTCGTCCGCGTCAAAGAAGCAGACGTATTTTCCGCATGCCAAAGGAAGGGCGGTGTTCCGCGCGCTGGGCGCGCCGCCGTTCTCCTTATGAATGACGCGGATCCGGCCGTCCTCTTTGGCGTATTCGTCACAGATGTCTCCGCTGCGGTCCTTCGTGCCGTCGTCCACCAGGAAGAGTTCCCAGTTTTCGTAACTCTGGTCCTGGATGCACTGAATGGCCCTGTCGACATACTGTTCCACGCCATAGACCGGAATAATGATGCTGACGAGTGGCTGCAATTCCATTCCTCCAGTTTACAGTTCGCGTTTGGCAAGTTCCAGCGCAGCTGCCACGGTGTCGTCCATGTCAAAGTACTTGTACTGCGCCAGACGGCCGCCGAACAGAATGCCTTCGTTTTCGGCCAGCGCCGCATACTTGCGGTACAGCTCGCCGTTACTTTCGTTGTTGACGGGATAATAGGGCTCCATGCCCTCTTCCCACTCGGTCGGATACTCCCTGGTCACCACGGTTTTGGGCTGGGTGCCGAAGTTGAAGTGTTTGTGCTCAATAATGCGGGTGTACGGGGTCTCCCGGTCCGTGTAGTTGACCACGGCCACGCCCTGGTGGTTCTCCTCATCCAGGACTTCGGTTTCAAACCGCAGGCTGCGGTACTCGAGCTTGCCGAGCCGGTACCCGTAGAACTCATCAATGGGACCCGTGTAGACACAGCGGTCCGCCATGGAGAGCCAGGTGTCCCGGTCGTCCAGGAAGTTCACATTCAGACGGACGTCACAGCCATCGAGCAGTTTCTCAACCAGCTTCGTGTAGCCTTCTTCCGGAATGCCCTGATATTTGTCGTTGAAATAGTTGTTGTCGTAGGTGTAGCGGACCGGCAGGCGCTTGATGATGAACGCCGGCAGGTCTTTGCAGTCCCGGCCCCACTGTTTTTCTGTGTAGCCTTTGACCAGTTTGGTGTAGACCGTGCGGCCGACCAGGGAAATGGCCTGTTCTTCCAGGTTCTGCGGCTCGCCGGTTATTTCGGCGCGCTCCTTTGCAATGACCGCCTTTGCCTCTGCCGGCGTGGAAACGCCGAACATTTTGGAGAACGTATTCATGTTGAACGGCATGTTGTACATTTCCCCATGGTAGTTGGCCACCGGAGAATTGACAAAATGGTTGAACTCGGTCAGGGCGTTGACGTAGTCCCAGACCGTCTTGTCCGAGGTATGGAAAATGTGGGCCCCGTAGCGGTGGACGTCAATGTCCTCCACCTTCTCGGTGTAGATATTGCCGGCAACATGGTTCCGCTTCTCAAGGACCAGGACCGTCTTTCCGGCATTTACGGCTTCGTGGGCAAAGGTGGCTCCGAACAGGCCGGCGCCGACCACCAGATAATCATAGTGTTCCATTCGGTAATTTCCTCCGTCAAATTCTTTTCCAATGGTATCATTATTGGCCCTGAAATGCAATTTATGCGTTTCCGGAAAAGAGGGTACCATTACGCAGGAAAAACTCCTATAATAGACTTTGTCAGGTATTTTTTCGAAACCGGAAAGGAGCATCATGGGAAGAAAACGAAACGATGCCGAGCGCAACCGGATCCAGAGCATTGCGTTTAATCTGTTCCGTGCATCCGGATACAATGAGACTTCTTTCACGGACATTGCCAATGCCAGCGGAGCCAAGCGCTCCCTGGTCCAGTACTATTTTCCCAAGAAGGAAAACCTCATCTACATTTACATCAACAAGGCGCTGGACCTGGCATCTGAAATGGTGGAAGGCAACCCGTTTGTCACCGACCCCATCAAGAAACTGCACCTCATCGGCTACCTGGAGTACATGGCCCTGTACAAGGACAATCAGGCGGACCACCTGATCAAAGACATCCTTCAGGACCGGGACAACACCCAAATGGCCATTGACCGCGTCGTGGAATGGTCCATCCGCTACCTCGGCTCCGAGGATGAGGCGTATAACCGGCAGCTGGCCGAAGCCCTCACGTATGCGGTCGGCGGGGGCTGTGAACTCATCTACCGCTACGTCGTCAAAGGCGAAGTGGACCAGCACTCCCCCAAGGAAATTGCCGAGCGGTCCATCCAAATTATGGATTTCCTTATGGGACGGCAGCCCCATGCCATCAACCTGGACAACCAGGAGTTGGAACAGTGGGTCAAGGAAAAGGTCCGCATAATGAACAAGCGCATGTACCTGTAACCGCAAACAAAGAAGCCACACCGAACGGTGTGGCTTTTTCATTTTGCGGTTTTGCCGGCCCGTTCCGTTTCGTCTGCCGGTTACGCTTTGTCCTCCTCGCCCTTGCGGCGGATGACAAACGTATAGGTGTTCTGGCAGTACGGGCAGGTGACGGTCTTTTCCCCTTTCCGGCGCTTGAACCGCAGGACGGCGTGGCAGGCCGGGCAGACCTTATAGACATGCGTCTTCCGGTCCCGGAAGCGGAGTTTGTTCAGCTTGTACCGCTGGACAATGGCATTCTTCAGCTGCCGGAACGGTGCATTGGCACGCTGCCGGTTCACCGTATTCCGGGAGAGCGCTCTCCAGAGGATGATGAGCAGCAGGACGGTGGCCGTCAGCAGCGGAGCATAGTTTCTCCAGAGGACGGCAATCAGCGCCACCACGGCAAGGCAGACGAACAGAAACCAGTTGAGTTCGTCCATTCCGTTTCGTCCGTCCATGAATTCTTTCTTCGGCTCACTCATAAGACAACACCCCGTTTTCGTCCACGGTCATGACCAGCTGCCCCTGCTGCTGGCCGCTGCCGTCCGCCGTAGCGGTGCCGGACGGACCGTAGAAATAATAATATCCGCTGTTTCCGTCGGTACCCTGCTGTCCGCTCTCGTACTGGTACGGGTTGGCAAACAGGGAGCAAAAGCCGAAGCCCCCGACAAAAATGGCCAGAATAATCTGGATCATGATGTAGTAGAAGACCCACCGCAGGCAGCCGCCGCGGCGCACCGTCCTCCGCGGGCCGGTTCCGTAGAACCCGCCGCCGGTCTGACGGTTCTGCTGATATTGCTGCTGCGTCTGCTGGTACTGCTGGTACTGCTGGCGGCGTCTGGCCTCCTGCTGTGCCTGCTGGGTAAAGGCCGCCCAGAACTCGGCAAACGGGTCCTGGCCGGGCCCGGCGCCGTAGGAGCCGCCGTATTGGCCGCTTCCGTAAGAGCTGCCGTACGGACTTCCGCCATAGGAGTAAGAAGGCCCTACATCGCCCTTGCGGATCCGGTCATAGGCCTCGTTGATTTCGCTCATTTTGCGGGCTGCCTCTTCGTCACCCGGATTCAGATCCGGGTGGTATTTCTTGGCGAGCAGCCGGTAGGCTTTGGTTACGTCTTCCTCGCTGGCGCCGTGAGGCACCCCAAGGACTTCATATGGGTCCCGCATGGCCCGGACCTCCTTTCCAGATGAATTCTCTACTATTAAACACGAAACAACGGCAAAATACTACTGTTTTTGCAGAATTCTAAAAAAAGAAGCTAAAAATAAGCTAAAGAAAACGAGTCCGGAACGTAAAAAAGACCTCGCTGTAGCGAAGTCCTTTTTACATTAATGCTTACTGTATGCCAATCATGCGTAGACGTGACCGTCTCCCCATGAAAGGATGTAGATGTTGACGTTGCGGCGTCCCCAGTTGACACACTCCTGATAGGTGTCCATGTAGAGGTCCACAACGGCGGTTCCGGCCGTGGCAAATCCGCCGGTATCCGCCGCAATGGCGTTACCGTAAACGGTGCCGTCGGTGGCAACAATGTACATCTTGGTGCCGTACGGAATCTGATTCGGGTTGACGGCTACATAACCGCGCCGTGCCACGACTCCGGTGGAGCAGCGGGCGCCCGGATCTGCGGTATAGGCCGTAGCGCTGCCGGTAATGACAGCAAGAGCGTTGGAAACGTCCGACGTGCCGTTGGTCAGGGTGGCAGCGGATTCCACGGTCTTGGTACCGCGCTCAACGCGGGCATCCTTGGCGGCCTTGATGACCGTCTCCACGACCTTTTTGCTCGACTTCTTGACGCCGTCGACGTATTTGTCGCGGTAAACGACCACTTTTGTGCCGTCTTCACCTTCCTGCAACGTCTTCTGCTTGGTCTTGACCCACTCGTCGTTGTCCACGTAGACCGTCTTGTACTTGATGGTCTTCGTAGCCGTCCGGTTCTTGTAGGTGACGCGCTTGACCGTGACGGTCTGTCCGGCCTTGGCAGCGGTTTTCACAGACGGTTTGACGACGTCGTCGGGACCAATCTTAATGCCGGCCTTTTTCAGAAGATCTGAAATAGTGCCGTTGGCAAACTTCACGTCCTTGGACGCGCCGTCCGCCTTAATGGTTACGGTATAAGCACGGCTGACAATAATTTTCATGCCGTCCTTGAGTTCCGTATCCGCCGAGTAGTTCAGGGCGTCGTCTTCCCGGACCGGGTCAATGCCGGAGGCATCCAAGGCATCCTGGACCTTGCCGGCCGTTGTAAGGGTCTTTTTGATGTCTCCATCCACAACCGTTACGGTTACCGCACGGTATACGCGAATTGCGTTCCCCTCACGTGCGTCTCCGCCGACCACGAAATCTTCGGTGTCCACTTTGTCGTTGCGGCCAACTTGAATGCCCTGCGCCGTCAAAATGGTGTCGGCTTCTTTTTCATCAGTCTTGACCACAGAAGTTTTCCCGTCCGCCATAACATTGACGGTGTAACTCGACTTAGCAACCGCTACAAGAGCAAAGGTGCACACGAGAAGCAGGGAAAGCACGGTAGCCGTCCGCATTTTGACGGCAGACGAAATTCCGCGGCCTTCTTTTTTCAAAAACATAATGGTCTCCTTTATCTTCGCAGCGGAAGTGCCGGGTGTCATCCGGCGGCTCCAAACCAAAGAGCCATGTGTCATCAGATCCAAACCATATAGGTCCTGCATTCCATAAAACGGTACGGAAAACCATTCCAAAATGCAGTTCCGCTGCGCACTTATTATGAGCAACATTTACGAGCCGACTGCCGGAGCAGTCAACTTCTTGCAGTATAAAAGTCCCTTTCCGCTTAGTCAAATTTGTTCGCTTCCCCGTTTTTTGTGGAAGTTACCCATAAAAACAGGGTGAAAATTGGTTTAGATGCCGTTTAATTTCTAATTTGGAAATTTAGGTGGATAAGTTTTGTGAAAAACCGAAAAAATTACAACTTCGTAACAAAGATGTGACAACATTTTACACAAAAACGGCCGGAAATGGGGTCGTTTTGGGCAAAAACAGACCCGGCGCCGGGGGCGCCGGGTCCAGTTGTTCGGTTTTAAGCAGATGTTTAAGAATTGGCCAGTTCCAGGGTCCGGTCATAGGCTGCTTTCAGGGCGCGCCGTACACATTCGTCCAGATCATCCTTTTGGAACGAACGGACCCCTTCAATGGTCGAACCGCCCGGACTGCAGACGGCAATGCGGAGGTCTTCCAGAGAAGCGCTGCTGCCTTCCGCAAGAATGGCCGAGCCGCGGGCGGTTGCCTCCGCCAGTGTGGCGGCAGTCTCATAGGAGAGGCCGAGCTGCTCCCCCGCCTTAGCCATGGCATCCATAAACATGTAATAAAAGGCGGGCCCGCATCCGGAAATGACCGACGCGGCATCTATCTGTTCTTCGTTCATGGGAACCAGAAGTCCGGCTTCGGAGAAGTCCGAGAGGAACTGTTCGAATTCGTCCCCGGACACGAGGTCGTTGTGCGCGGCCAGGATGACGCCGGCGCCGGCGGCCACCGGCGTGTTCGGCATGATACGGATGACCGGGTATTCTCCCCCGGCCAGTTCACAGATCCGGCTCATGGGGACGCCGGCTGCCATGGTCACCAGAACGGGTCGGCCGTTTTCGGCCAGCGCACCCTGCAGCGGAGTCAGAACCGACTCCAGCATCTGGGGTTTGACCCCCAGGACCAGGGCCGAACTCTCCCTTGCCGCCTCGTCATTCGTGCCTGTAAAGGTTTTGAGCTTCCTCGAGAGGGTTTTGGCCTTTACAGCCGTCCGGTTTGTGACAATGATGCGGTCCGACGGCACTTTTTTGACCACGGCTTCCGCTAATGCGGAGCCCATATTGCCGGTGCCGAGGAACCCGTAGGTGTATTTCATGGGTCAGGCTCCTTCTTATTCGCGGATCTGTCCGTCACCGCGGATGACATATTTGTACGTCGTCAGTTCCTGCAGACCCATGGGTCCGCGGGCGTGGAGTTTCTGGGTGGAAATGCCCATTTCACAGCCGAGGCCGAACTCGCCGCCGTCGGTGAACCGGGTGGACACGTTGACGTAGACTGCGGCGCTGTCAATGCCCTGCACGAACTTGTTCGCGCTGCGTTCGGTCTCCGTAATAATGGCTTCGCTGTGACCGGTCGAATGCTGCTGGATATGTTCTATGGCAGCGGCCAGATCCGGCACCACTTTGACGGCCAGGATGTAATCCAGAAATTCCGTGTCAAAGTCCTCCGGGCCGGCCGGCGTGCCGGAGATGAATTCCGCGGCCCGCGGGCAGAGCCGCAGCTCGACCGGCTGCAGGCCTTCCGCCTCCCGCTTGTCGACCAGACGGGCCTTCAGCATGGGCAGGAATTCCGCCGCCACGCTCTCATGGACCAGGCAGACCTCTTCGGCGTTGCAGACCGACGGGCGCTGGGTCTTGGCATTGTTGATAATGTTCACGGCTTTGTACAGATCCGCGGTAGCATCCACGTAGATGTGGCAGATGCCGCTGCCGGTCTGAATGCAGGGAACCTTGGCCGACGAGACGACCCGGTTAATGAGGCCGGCGCCGCCGCGCGGAATGAGCAGGTCCACCAGCCCGACGGCCGTCATCAGTTCGTTGGCGCTGTCGTGGGTCAGGTCCGAGACCAGTTCCACGGCGTCCCCGGTAATGCCGCACTTGGCCAGTCCCTCTTTGAGGGCGGACACAACGGCGGCCGAGGAACGGTAGCTCTCTGTGCCGCCGCGCAAGACGCAGGCGTTGCCGCTCTTGAAGCAGAGGGCCGCCGCAGCCGAGGTCACGTTCGGCCGGCTTTCGTAGATGATGGCAATGACGCCCAGCGGGAACCGGACCTTGTCAATCTTAATGCCGTTCGGGCGGATGACCTCCCGCTCCACAGCGCCCACCGGATCCGGCAGGTCAATGAGGGCGCGGATGCCGTCCGCCATGCCGATGACCCGTTCCGGCGTCAGGCGCAGGCGGTCCATCATGACATCGGAAATGGAACCGCTTGCTGCATCCAGGTCTTCCTGGTTGGCGTCGAGGATGTCGGCCATGCGGACTTCGAGCATGTCCGCCATGGTGGCAAGTGCGTCGTTCTTCTGCTGCGTGGTCAGGGCGGCCACTTCCGCCGCGGCCGTGCGGGCCAGTTTGCAGAGTTCAAGAGTTGAGCTGCTCATAAAGACCTCTCTTTCGGTTCAAAGGGAAATGCGGGTTCCGGTAAAGCCGGTGCCGTCGACCACGTTGTACATGGCCGCCGGGTTGGCCCCGTTGAGAATGACAGTGTCAATGCCGGCTGCTCCGGCAATGCGGGCGGCCTCCAGTTTGGTGGCCATGCCGCCTGTCCCCTGCTTGGTACCGCTGCCGCCGCCCAGTTTCATGACGTCGTCCGTCAGTTCCTGAATGACGGGAATGAGTTCGGCGTCCGGGTCCGTGCGCGGGTCCGCGGTGTAGAGTCCGTCCGTGTCGGTCAGGATAATGAGAAGATCCGCGTCCACGGAGGCCGCCACAATGGCGGACAGGGTGTCGTTGTCGCCGATCTGGATTTCGTCGACGGAGACGGAGTCGTTTTCGTTGATGACCGGCAAAGCGCCGTATTCCAGGAGCCGATGGATGGTATTACAGAAATTCCGGTGGCGGACTTCCAGATCCAGGTCGTCCTGGGTCAGAAGGATCTGCCCGACAATGTGGTTGTACTCGCCGAACAGCTTGTCGTAGACATACATGAGTTCGCACTGTCCGACGGCGGCCGCCGCCTGTTTGCCCGGAATGTCGTCCGGCCGTTCCGGAATGGGAAGCTTGCCGACGCCCATGCCGATGGCACCGGACGAGACCAGCAGAACTTCGTGGCCGGCGTTCTTCAGGTCCGAGAGGACTTTGCAGAGCTCCTCGACGCGCTTGATATTCAGATTTCCGGTTTTGTGGGCAAGCGTTGTGGTGCCCACTTTGACGACGATGCGCATGTCTGTCATCTCTCCTCCGCCGTACATATTAGTACATATTATAAATATGAAAAGTACGGGCGTCAATTGCTGTCTATTAAGGATATTATTATATAAATCTTATTACATTATAATAATGAATGCGCATTCTGTTTTCGGAAAGCCCTTGTATTCCGTCCGCGTTTTCGGTACAATGCGAACCAGAAACGAAAGGAGGTCTTCTTTTGAAGATCCTGTTTACGGATTTGGATGACACCCTGCTGAACCGGCGGAAGCAGGTCTCCCCCGCCACGCGGGACGCCATCCATGCCGCCATTGCCGCCGGACACAAAATTGTCCTGACCACCGGCCGTCCGGAAGTTACGGCGCTGCCGCTGGCACGGGAACTGGAACTGGACGTCCCGGACTGTTACCTCATCAGCTTCAACGGCGCGCGCGTGTTTGACTTTGGAGCCGGGGAACCCATCTTTTCCAGCTACGTTCCATTGGACTATGTAAAGCATGTCTTTCAGGCGGCATATGACGCGGGCATCCACGTCCACACCTATGACAGCCAGGCCATCCTGACACCGGTATTCAACAAAGAAACCGAGTGGTATCTCAAGCGCTCCGGCGGCGCCCCGTACCGGGTCCTGCCGGAACTGCCCGAAGGCCTGGAACAAGAACCCAACAAGGTCATCTTTCTGGACATTGAACAGCCGGAGCGGCTGGAGGACTTCCGCCGGACCCTGCTCCCCTGGGCGGAGGGCAAGGTGGACCTGTTCTTCTCCGGTCCGGAACTCCTCGAGTGCGTGGAGACCGGGGTCAACAAGGGTACTGCCGTACGGTTCCTGGCGGACCATCTCGGGGTGCCCATTGAAGACACCGTGGCCGCCGGGGACTCGGAAAACGACCTTCCCATGCTGAAAGCCGCCGGAACGGGCTGCGCCATGATCAACGGCACCGACGCCTGCAAAGCCGCAGCGGACTACATTACCGAACACGACTGTGACGAAGAAGGCCTCAAAGAAATCATCGACCGCTTTTTATTGCGTTGATGGACCCGTTGGCCAAAGAGCCACTGACAAAGAAAAAAGAGCTGTCCATTGGACAGCTCTTGTCTTATTTTCTCATAGCCCGGATTTCCCGCACCGCGTCCCGCAGCAGCGGGTCCGGCAGGAGCCGGAGGTCAAAGTCCGGTTCCAGCGCCCGGGACAGGATAAGCTGCTTCCCGTTGTTGCTGCCCCGGTACTCTGAGAACAGTTTGGTCAGAAGCTCGCGCTCCGGCGGATTCTCCCGCGGCGTAATGTCCGTCAGCGCCACTTTGACTTCCTCGTTGGGCTGGACGTGGTCGAGGAAGACCGTGACCCCGTCCGGTGTGCGGTCCGCCAGCCATCCGGCCTCTTCCCCGTTCCGGGTCACGAAGAGCCGTTCGGCATCCGCCACATCCGCAAAGATCAGCCGGATGCTGCGCTCATTCGGCACCACGGCGGTATAGCCGCGGACCGGATCCATTTCAAAGACCAGCGTGGTTCCGGTGCCGTCGGAACTCGTCTGTTCGTGAAGGCGGAACACGGTTTCGGCACAGGCGCCGTCCCGGTACATCATGGTTTCGCCGTCGTCCTCGTACAGGGTGAAGGTCCCGTTCCCGCGGTACAGCCGGATGTCGAGGCTCCGCGGATTGTTCCGGTTGTTGCAGCGGCCGTCCGGGGTGTGCGAGTCGTTCGACAGCGGCAGGATGCTGCCCTCCCGGGCCAGGACCGGAATGGAGGCCGTGTCCCGGAACAGCTTCAGCCGCTGGCCGCCGGCCGGAATGATGTAGATCTGCCCGGTAAAGAGGTCCGTGTACCGGCCCTCCGGGAGCCAGACGTCGGACCAGGCCTTGCCCAGCCGCTTCACCATTGGCCGGGTAATGGGCGCGCACAGGAGCTCCGTGCCGAACGCGTACTGGTTCGGGACGCGGTAGGCCTCATCCTCCTCCGGATACAGCCAGTACATGGGCCGGACCAGCGGCTCGTGCAGCGTGTGGGTCCGGTAGTTCATGCTGTAGAGGTACGGGATGAGCCGGTGCCGCCGCTGCAGGGCGCGCGTGGCCGCCTCCTCGGCCTCATGGCTGTAGTTCCAGGGCTCTTTCCCCGTAAATGCGTTGTTGGAGGAATGCAGCCGCAGGATGGGGCTGAACGTGCCGAACTGGACCCAGCGGAGGTAGAGTTCGTCGTCCCGCTTTCCGTACATGTGGCCGCCGATATCGTGGCTCCACCACGGGAAGCCGATGTTCGATGCGGTGGCCGTGAAATATGGTTGAAACTCCAGGGATTTCCAGGAGATGACTGTATCGCCCGAGAAGCCCAGCGGGTAACGCTGACTGCCCGTTCCGGCAAACCGGGAGAGCACGAGAGGACGCTTGCCGCGCTCCCGGAAGTCCAGGCTGTGGTAGTGGTTGAGCGCCCAGAGGTTGTCGAGCCCGTCCGCGTTGGGCCGTTTGCCCTGCTGCCAGTCCAGCCACCAGAAGTCCACACCCTCCTCTTCCATGGGATGGTGCAGGAACTTGAAGTAGCCTTCCCGGAATTTGGGATCGGCCAGGTCGAACCGAATGGGCTCGTCGCCCATAACGCCCATAAAGTCCGCAAATTCCTTATAAGCGGTTTCAAAGAACCGGACGCCGTCCGCCGGGTGCACGTTGAGCGTGACGGCAAGGCCCATGTCATGCAGTTCCTGCAGGAAGGCCTTGTGGTCCGGAAACAGGTCCGTGTTCCAGGAGTAGCCGGTCCACCCCGACGGCAGGACCGCACGCGACGCGAACGTCAGCAGGCTGTCCGGTTTGTACGGCTTCTTCGCCGCCGCCCGTCCGAACTGACGGGTCAGATGCACCCAGTGCCAGTCCATGTCGACCGTGGCAACGGTAATGGGAATCTGTTTTTCCTGGAACGTCTTCATGAGGTGCAGGTATTCGTCCTGCGTATAGGCGTGGTAGCGGCTCCACCAGTTGCCGAGGACGAAGCGCGGAATGAGGGGCGATTCACCGGTCAGCCGGCAATAGTCCTTGACGGCAGAAGCGTAGTCGTTTCCGTAAGCAAAGTAGTAGAGATCCTGGGTTCCGGGCGGCCGTTTGGAGAAATGAACGTCATCTTCCATAATGCAGGAGCGGCTGTCATTGAGGACCGCGCATCCGCTGCGGGAGACCACCCCTTCCCCGAGTTTCGTTTTGCCGTTGCAGTTGTCCAGTGTCCGGGCGGTGCCGAGGAGGTTTCCCTTGTGGAAATCCGTCACGGTGCGGCCGTCGGCCAGGGTCACCGACATGACCTGCCCGGCCCGGCTCTGCTGCCCTTCACGGGAGTCTGACACACAGACCGTGAATTCGGCGCATTTGGTTTTGACAAACACCTCTTCCGACTTCCCGTCCGCGCTGGTCACCGGACCGGAGATTCCGCACGGGACCTCCTCCTGCAGGACGCGGTTCAAAACGCCCTGCGTGGCGGCATTGCAAAACCGCCCGTCCGGGGAACACTCCACGCGGATGAGCTGCGGGGTCAGGACACTGATCCGGGTATTGCCGTATGTTTTTACCGTGCCGGGTTCGTGCATAGGGTCCTCCGTTACCAGCCGCCGGTAATCCGGAAGCTGCGTTCGTCCGGGTCGGGGGCAATTTCCTCCGACTCAATGCCTTCAATATGGATATAGGGCTGCGCATAGATCATGCGGATCATTTCGTTGATGGTTTCCCGGGGTCCCTGGACTTCCATTTCCACGTCCCCGTTGTACTCGTTGCGGACCCAGCCGGTCAGACCCAGGCTGCCGCAGATTTCCTTGGCACGGTACCGGAAGGCCACGCCCTGGACGCGGCCGGAAAACCGGATGTGCCGGCGGATCATTTCACTCATGGGGTGCCTCCCTCTCCGGTCTCGGCCGGACGCCACTGGGCATACAGGGTTATCTGTGCCGGGCTGCCCGCGTACAGATCCGCCTTTGCCTTTCGGTTGGTGCTGATATAGAACTGGTTGCCGAGGACCGTCAGGTCCTCCACTTCATCGGTTATGGCGGTGAAGCGTTCCTTGCCGAGGTAGTTGCCGTCAAGGTCGTAGACGGTGAGTTCCTGATGGTGTTTCCACTGCGGGTCGGCAAAGTTGACCGCCACGCCGTAGAGGAACTGCCCGTCGGTAGCAACGCCCTGTCCGACGGTTCCGCCGCCGTACTGGGGCATGACCGCGTCCATGTCGAGGAGCTTTAAGTCATTGTCCAGGACGGTGAACCGGAAGGATTTCTTCGTAATGGTCTGTCCGTAGAACCGGCCGTCGGCATAGGCAATGTTGGCAATGTGCTCCGCGCCCTCCACCGGATGGTGGGCGGTTTCCCGCAGGTTCCAGTCGAGTTCGGCCACGCCGCTGCGTTCCCCGCAAGTGCCGATGGTGGCAATGTAGAACCGCTCCCGGTCCGGGTGGTAGCAGACGCCGTTGGCGTGGTCCAGGACCAGGCCTTCCGCGCTGCAGTCCACCTTGCCCTCTTCAATGTCGTAGAGGACCACGGATGAGGTGTAGTCGGCGTGGTTGCCCATCAGGTACGACGACGAGTTCCGGATGAAGCAGACCAGGACATACAGCTTTCCGTCCGCCGGGTTCTTCGCCACACAGGAGCCCTGTGCGCAGAGGACCGGTTTGTCGGTTTTCGACGGCTTGACGGTCAGCAGCTTCTTGGCACTGACGTCGCCCATCTTCAGGTTGCAGACCTCCTGCCCGTCGGCATAGGCGGTCCCGGTGCCGTCTTTTTGGGTGTTCCAGCCGGCAAAGACCATACCGGTGCGGCCGAACGCATTGGGGTCCAGCGGCTTCGTCTCATCCACATGGAGGAGCTGTTTTGGCATGGTTCCCGTGTCCGCCCCGTTTCCGGAAAACCGGATGAGATAAACGCACGGTTCCCACTGGGCATAAAGCGTTACGGAGGACCCATGGGTCAGATCCGTAACGACGGCGCGGTTGGGATAGTGGTCCCCGCTGCCGTTCCGTTTGGTGTTCCAGCCGGCAAAGACATACCCGGTGCGTTCAAACTGGTTGTTGACCAGTTCGTACCCCCGGCCGGCCGGAATGGCCTGTTTGTCCATGAGCCCGCCGGTGGCGCCGTTGCTGTTGAAATGAACGGTATAGGTCTGCAGTTTCCAGACGGCGTGAAGCGTGACGATGCCGTCCGGGCCGGGAATCAGGCCTTTGGTGCTGGCCTTGTTCCGCAGCCGGTGTTCGGCGTTGTCTCCCGGGCGGTACCCGGTGACATCGGCCCCGTCTTCCAGCTTCATGCCGCAGAGAAGGAGTTCCGAACCGCGGGCGGCCAGTGAGAAGTAGACGGACGCCGTGCCCTTCACCAGAATGGCCGGGTCGGCCAGGAACGTGAAGCTCATACGGGTCCAGCCGTCCCCCTCCGCTTTGGCCGTGTCCGTCCGGAACCGCCGGGTCTTGGAATTGCCGACGAGGATTTTCAGACTTCCGGTCCCCTTGATATAACAAGAGACGGTATACGTCATGCCGGATTTCAGATGAACGAGGTCCTGCGCCACAGCCGTGTTGGCGTTGCCGGACAGCAGGATCCCTTTGCGGATGCCCTTGGCCGGCGGTTCGTCCAGATCCGTCAGGCGCCTGGTCCCGTCTCCGCCGGAGGCGCGCCAGTGGCCGGCGCTGGCCGACGTTCGCTTCGGGTAAAGCGTCTTGGGCGCACTGGTGTCCGTCAGGAGATTGGCGCGGGCCGCGGTGGTGCTCCAGCCGGCAAACACGTACCCCGGGCGCTGCAGCGTGGAGTCCGGAAGTTTGCGTTCTTCCCCGTGCCGGAGAATCAGCGGCTCCATGTTGCCGCTCTCGGCTCCGGCGCCGTCGAACACCATCTGGATTTCGGATCCGAACAGCACAGCCGGTACCGTCCGGACCGCTTTCTTTGCCGTCCGGTAGGTGTCTGTTGCCTTCTTTTTCAGTGTTCCGCGCGCCATTACGGTGCCCCCTTCGTGTTATCTGTTATCTATTTTAAAGGGATAGACCCGCCCTTTCAAGTTGTGGTATGCTGTAAACGGTGATTTTCATGAGCAACTGTGACTACTGTCTCTACTATGTCTACGACGAGGAATTCGACGAGTATATCTGTTCGGCCGCCGGTGACATGGATGAGGACGACTACGTCCGCTTCCAGACCGGCACGGACCGGTCCTGCCGGTACTACCGTCCCGGGGACGACTACACCATTGTCCGAAAGCAGAACTGAGTGAATGAAAAAAAGCTGTGAGCCGACCCGGCCGGGTCCGTTCACAGCTTTTTTATGCGTTTCGTACGGCGTTACGAGGACACCAGGTACAGCTCCGAAGTCTGGCTGACGTTGGTGGTGAAGTAAAACGTGCCGTTTAAGTTGGTCAGGTCCTCCACTTCGGTACTGACCCCAATGGTGCCAAGTCCTTCCAGGTTGCCGTTCATGTCGTAGACGTTGAGCCGCTGGCGGCTGCGCCAGTACGGGTCGTTCTGGTCCACACTGACCATATAGAGATGGGACCCGTCCGTGGTAATGCCCTGGGGAATGAACTTATCTTCGTAGCCGGAGAGTACGCCGGAGACGTTTCGGACATTGAAGTTTGCGTCCGTCTGAACCACCTGGTACTGTCCGCCGCCCATGGAGTTCAGGCAGTAGTAATTGCCGTTTGACCAGGTAATGGCGCCGAGGTGCGGGTATCCCGACACTTCGTGGGTGCTCACCAGATTCAGATTCCAGTCGAGTTCGGCAATGCCGGACTGCCAGGAAATGTCCCCGTATTTGCAAATGTAGAAGTGACCGTTCCACGGGTTGTAACACATGCCGTTCGCGTGGTCGAGCCGCAGTCCGCTGACGCTGCGCACCACTTTTCCGGTGGACAGGTTGTACATGACAACGGAGCTGTCGTAGTCCGACGTGTTCCCTTGCAGGTACGAGGCCGAATTGCGGACGAAGCACACAACTGCGTACTTGACCCCGTTCTTTTCCACGACGACCGAACCCTGGGCACTCTTAATGGACTTGCCGGTACTGCCGGGGTACATGGTGAGGATCTTGCTTCCGCTCAGCACTCCAATGGATTTGGTCCACTCGGCATAAAGTGTAATGCTTCCGCCGTCCGTCCGGAGATTTTTGACCGATGCCTGGTTCCCGTAATGGGTGCCGGTGCCGTCGGGTTTGGTGTTCCAGCCGCGGAAGATGTAGCCGTTTCGGGAAACGCTGTAGTTTTCCAGCGAGTCCGCATGGCCGACGACCATCTTCTGGGGCGCCATACTGCCGGTTCCCCCGTTGGCGTTGAAATTCACCGTGTAAACAATGGGGTTCCAGAGGGCAAAAAGCGTTACGGTCTGGCCGTTGGATCCGAGGCCGGAGACGACCGACTGATCCGCAAACCAGCTCTCACTGCGGCCTTTTTCCTGATATCCGGTGGCGCTGCCGTACTCTTCCAGTTTGGGTCCGCAGACCAGGAAGTTGTTGCTGGCGCCGCGGGTCCCGAAATAGACCGAAACCGTGCCGTTCTGGATGATGCTGTCGGAAGCCACGAATGTCATGGACGCGCGGGTCCAGGAGCCGGTCACCTTCTGCAGGTAGGTTTTGTAGGCGCTCTTGGCCGACGAACCAATCTGCAGCCGGAGCTGACCGGAACCCTTAATGTAACAGGACAGCGTGTAGACCCGTCCTGCGGTCAGGGGGACCTGGTCCTGCGCCACGTCGGTATGGTTGGATCCGACGAGCCGGAATCCGCGGGTTATGCCAATGGCCGGGGCGCCGGAAATGGCCTCCGTCGTGCGGCTTCCGTCATTCGTACTGGCCGAACGCCAGGCACTGTTTTTCCAGAGACCGTTTTTCGAGCCGCTTCCAATGGAATACGGTGCGGACGTGCCGTTCAGGATATTCGGCATCCAGCATCCGGTCCGCCAGCCGCCGAACGTACAGCCGTTTTTCGCAAACCCGTTGGCGGGAAGCGTTGCGGCGCCGTAGACGGTCATTCCGTTCATACCGCCGGCGGTGGCACCGTTGCCGTCAAATGTAATATTGAAAATGCCGCCGGACAGACCGGTGACCTTGCCGTTCTGAATGGTATAGCGGACTCCGTTATAGGTTATGGTCCCGCTGTAGCCGAAATCGACTTTGCCGCCGCGGCAGTACCAGACCCCGGCCTCGTTTTGTCCGAGCCCGTTGAACCCGAAGTCCACTTTGCCGTTGCGGCAGTACCACCATCCGGCGTCGTTGTACCAGACCCCGGTGTAAGAAAAGTCGACTTTGCCGTGGCTGCATTTCCACCATCCGGCGTCGTTGTACCCAATCTGGTTGTAGTCAAAGTCGACCTTGCCGTTTTTGCACTTCCACCAGCCGGCCGCGTTGTACTCAATGGAGTTGCAGCTGAAGTCGACTTTGCCGTTTCGGCACTTCCACCAGCCGGCTTCGTTGTGCTCCACTGTGTTGCAGCTGAAGTCGACTTTGCCGCTGACAATGCGCCACCAGCCGGCTTCGTTGGGCTGGATTCCCGTGTAGCTGAAATCCACCACACCGTTTTTGCAGTACCACCAGCCGGCCGCGTTGTTGGCCACGCCAGTGTAGTTGACCGGTTCGTCCCCGTCAAAGGTCCGCCATTCGTTGTTGACGTACCGCACTTCCAGTCCGGCCGCTTTGTCCACGGTCCGGTAGGACGCCGCCGAAGCCGTCAGGTGCCCGGACAGAATGCCGAACAGCGCAAGGGCCAGCAGCAGAAGAAGCAGACGGATTGTTCCGGAACAGTATTGTCTGATTGATTTGGTCAACAGAGGTTCCTCCTGTTTTAGAAAAACCGGCTGCCGGGTAAGCAGCCGGTTTCAAGGATTGTGTTCTCAGCGGGCAGTCTGTTTGGTCACAACGCCCTTCTTGACGGTGTAGACGTATTTCTTCGTCCGGACCGTGCCGTTGAAGTCATAGCGGACCTTGCCCTCTTTGACATAATACTTTTTGCCCTGGAAGCTGTAGATGCCGCTGAAGGATTTGTTCAGCTGGCCGTTCTTGACATACCAGGTATTTTTGCTGGTCTTGGCCAGACCGGTGTAACTGGTGTCCATGGTCCCGTCGGAATTGTAGACGCCCCAGACGCCGTTCACTTTCGTCAGGGAACGGAACCGGGTTCCGCTGCGCGGACCGACCGGAAGGACTTCAATGACCTTCTCGGCCATGAACCGGTGACCGGCTTCCGTCGGATGCGGGTCAAAGCCGCCGGCATTCAGGTCCGGAAGTTTGGCGGTCCGGACTTCAACGTCACTGACGTCGGCGTACAGATAGTTGGTGTACTGGTCCGCAAACGACTTCTTGAACGTATTCATGGCGTCGTACAGCGGGTTCAGGAGCTGGCCGAATGCCAGCTGCGAGTCCCGCGGGATGGCCCAGCCGGCAATGGGGTTATACGTGCTGAGCGTAACCACAGTGACGTTCGGGTTCAGCTCATAAATTCTGGAAATGATGTCGGCGTAATTGATGTAGAATTCACCAATTTCCTGATACGCGGCCTGCAGGACCGTCAAAAACATGGTCGGGTAATTGATGAGTGCCTCCAGCGGCTGTTCCGGAAACAGCTTGTGGGACATGTACAGAATGGGGAACCAGAAGTCATTGAACCCGATGTTGAGGGTAATGAGGTCGGCGTTCTTGACGGCGTTCTGATACTTGGTGCGCGCGTCGTTCAGCGTCTGCCGGTTCCAGTAGTCGTCCGTATTGCGGGGCAGCTCGTAATCCGTCATCAGGTCTCCGTTGTAGTCGTCATTGAGGAGCTGACGGATTTCCGACGTCCGGAAACCATCCTGTGCATAATAATAGGTGTAATCCGCCAGGACGGCGTCCGACACAATAGCCGGATAGGCGCCGGCTACACGGTTGTAATGATTCTTCCGGTTGTAGCTGGCAAGGGAAAAGCCGGTCGGAATACTGTCTCCAAGACTGAGGTAGTAGCTGTACTTCTTGACGGTGCTTGCCGTGGCCGCCGATGCGGCAACGCTGAAGAGGCTGCTCATCAGAACGAAGGTCAGCAGAACCGCCAGAACCCGTTTGATATTTTTCATAGTCTTTCCTCCCCCGGTGTGTTTCACCGGTTGATTGCCAATCCAATGTCCCATATTATACTATTAAAAAGGCTGTCACACAAGTGCGTGACAGCCTTCCTGTTTGTCGGGTCTTATTTTGCGTTCTTGGCGGGCAGAGCCTTAATGATCTGTTTGGCCATCCAGCGGTGACCGGCTTCCGTCGGATGCGGGTCGAATCCGCCGGCATCGGCATCCGGCAGTTTGGCCGTACGGACTTCAACGTCCATAACGTCGGCATAGTAGTAGTTCGGGTACTGGTCAGCCTGATTCTGCTTGAAGGTGTTCATGGTCTGGAAGTACGGAGTCAGGAGCTGGCCGAACGCAAGCTGCGAGTCACGCGGAATGGCCCAGCCGGCAATGGGATTGTAGTTGCCGACAAGGACAACCGTGGCCTTCGGGTTGAGTTCGTGGATTCTGGTGACAATGGCAGAATAGTTGACATAGAACTCCAGCATCAGCTGATAAGCGGACTGCAGGACCGTAATGAGCATGGTCGGGTAATTGACAATGGCCTCAAGCGGCTGATCCGGGAACAGCTTGTGGGACATGTACAGAATGGGGAACCATCCGTCGTTGAAGCCGACGTTCAGGGTAATGAGGTTGGCCTTCTTGACGGCCTTCTGGTACTTGCTTCTGTACTTCTGAAGGGTCTCGTTGTTCCAGAAATTCTCCGTATTGCGGGGAAGTTCGTAGTCGGTCATGAGGTCGCCGTTGTAGTTGTTGTCCAGCAGTTCACGGATTTCCGAGGTGCGGAAACCGTCCTGGGAGAGCCAGTAGGACTTTTTGGCCTTGACGTATTTGGCAACGTAGCTCGGAAAGCTGCCCGGAACTTCGTTCCAGTGGTTGTCACGGGTATAGGTAGCCAGGGAGAACCCGGTGGAAATGCTGTCACCAAGGTCTACATAGGTCTTATACGTTTTGACAGTTTTGGTCGTTGCCGCGGAAGCGGTGACGCTCAGGAGGCTGGCCATCATAACCAGAGCCAGAACGAGCGAAACAATCTTTTTGCTCATGTTCTTCAATTGGAAAACTCCTTTTCTGCATTTAGCTAAACTTTTCGCCAATCCAGTTTTCGGTCTTTGAAATTATACCCCATAAAACCTGCCAGGCACAACGGATAGTGGCCAAAAACCGCAAAATCTACATTATGCGCAAAAATACGTTTTGAAAAGATTACAGTTTTGTCATTTTCTCTCTTGACTCCGCCGTTTGTGTAACCTGAGACGCAAAAAAACGGATGCCTGTTCAGGGAAACAGGACATCCGGTTCTTCCGCATTTGCCGTCCGCGCGCGTGAGCTGCGCTCCACACGGCGGTAAACCCGCGGGTCGGCCAGCAGACGCTGCCAGACCCGGTAGGTCGTTTCTAAAAAATCCTCGTCCAACACCGTGTCCGCGGCAATCAGCGGACAGGTATAGGGCAGGTCCAGATCATTATAAATGAGGACCAGGGAACCGTCTTCCCGGAGATGGGGTTCCGCGGGGAACGTCCGGCACTGGATGGGCCGGTTTTCCCGGTGGCACTGCAGCGGGTCTTTGCACCGCACGAACCAGACTTCCTCTTCCGGATAAAGACCGAGGAAGTCCCACTCCGGGCTCTGTTCCACGGACCAGGTCAGCCAGTCCGGGTCCTGCTTCTGCAGTTCCTCCTCCCCCGGCAGCAAAAAGATGCCGAGGTCCTCCGGGCCGGTGCAGCAGGCTTTCCCGCAGATGGTCCCGCAGTCCATGGGCACCGGCGAGACGTCGTCCAGCACCCGGTACAGTTTCCGATAGGTCCGGGCCGTCAGTTTCATGGCCGGCTCACCCCTCTTTGATATACGCTTCCAGGAAGTCCGCCATGGCTTCCGGCTCAGACAGTGAGAAGAAGTGTTTGGAACCGTCAATGTCGGTGTCGCTGACAACGGCAAGACAGAGTTTCGGATCCATGGCCAGTTCCGTTCCCGCGCCGCTCCGGTACAGGGCAATTTTCGGCCACGGAGTGTCCATGCCGCCTTCGGTCAGCACGAGGTCCACGCCCTCGGTCCGCTCCAAAAGGCTTTCCGGCGAGACCGGCCGCTGCTCCAGCCAGGCCATCCGGTCCCGGGTGGCAATGGCGGTGACGTCCGCACCCGCCTGCGTCAGCGTGTGCGTGTCCTTACCCGGATAGTCCATGACAAAATCCTCGGCATTCAGTTTGAAATACGCCACCCGCAGCTTCCGCTGCTTGAGGATCCGCACAACCTGCGCCAGGTACGAGGTCTTTCCCGTTCCGGACGGCGCCACGAACGACACGACCGGCGCTTTGCTGGTCCGGCCGATCAGGCTGTCATAGTCCTCCATGGTGTTGATGTCGTGCATTTTGAATGAGCCCTGGAACAGTTCCCGGACGGACACGTAGCGGACATTCAGTTCCCCGAGTACCGGAAGCATCCGATACGTCTGGTCGGCAATGTACTTCTCCACAACCGGAAGAGCCGTGGTCCGGTACAGGCCGCAGAGCGCCTGGCGGCGTCCGTCGTCCTCAACCGGTATGACCGCGTCCGCGTCCGGCGTCAGGTACCGCATGAGTTCCTGCAGCAGGTCGTGGTCCACGAACGGCATGTCGACGGCGGTAATGAACACCAGCGGGGTCCGGGCATTTTTCAGCGCCGCATGGATACCGGAGATGGGGCCGTGGCCGGGATAAAAGTCCGGTATTTTGTGAAGCCGGTCCGTCTCTGCCACCGTTCCGTTTTCCCCGACCACGAGGATTTCCGACACAAGCTCGCCGGGAATCCGGTGGATGAGACGGTCCAGGAAGGTCTTCCCCTTGTAAATGAGTTCCGTTTTGTCCATGCCGATGCGGGTGCTGTCCCCGCCGGTCAGGATGGCCGCCGTCACGGTGCCGGCGGACTGTGCCGTCCGGGCCGAGGCTTCCGGGGCCCGGGCCGCCAGCTGGCTGGCATCAATTTTCTCGGCAATACGGCTGCTGAACTGCCGGAGAAAACGCATACAGGAAGCGGAGAAGTCTTCCGGTGCCATGCAGGGCTCGGATGAGAGCCAGGTCTGGCAGTAGTCAAGGAAGGCCTCCACCAGATGGTCCACTACAAAGCTTTCCAGTTCCTTATGCGGGAACTGGTTCTTGAACTCACGGTCAATCAGCGGGTAAAAGCGCCCTTTGCAGTAGTCCCGGAACGAGTCCTGTCCCCGTTCGGCAAACGCCTTCAGGTAGTACTCCCGGTCCTCATACAGGATCCGGCAGAGTTCCGGAAAAGCGCCGAACAGGGTTTCGTCCCCGGACTCGACCGGAGTAAAGAGCCGGTCATGGTAATACGTCCAGTTGAGCA
This sequence comes from uncultured Eubacteriales bacterium, assembly GCA_900318715.1. Taxonomy (GTDB): domain Bacteria; phylum Bacillota; class Clostridia; order Oscillospirales; family Acutalibacteraceae; genus RUG420. The sequence goes on from ONLO01000143.1 coordinate 29,053, forward strand.
GCTCGTCTTTGTCAATGAAGTGGCCGTAAAAGGTGCGCCGGTTGATTTTCGCCGTTTCACAGATGTCCGTGACCGTTATCTTGCTCAGCGGTTTCCGGATCATCAGTTTTTTCAGGCTTTGCGAGAGGATTTCATCCACTGCATTCACTCTGGCCATAAACAGTCTCCTTTGGGGGTTCTCACAAAAACAATACTAGCAAAATTGTAACACGTTTCGGCTCAGTGCGCATCATTCGGATAATTGGACTCTTCTTTCATACTTTGGATCCGGCTGATGAGCATTTCAGCGGACTTCGGGTCATTGGACAGCCGGAGAATGCGCATGGCTACATTGATGAAAATGGTATTAATATATCCTTCCGAGAAAAACTCCGGAGACTCCGGTTTAATGTTCATCTGGTAAGCCGCAAGAGCATAGGCGAAAATAATGGACTCCAGTTCCCTTCCGGGACTGTTGCTGGTGGCCAGATAGGCCTTTTGAAAGCGTTCGGTCAGGGCGCGGAAAATGTCCACTTTCTCGGTGTGGATCTTTTCCAGGGCCTCCATCAGTTCCCGGACCTTGCGGTAGTTGCACCAGATGACATCTTTGTCGTCAAACAGCGGGCCGTGCTCCTCCTCGGAAAAGACCTCATCCATGAATTTCAAATAGTCGTCCTGCATGCGCTCTGCCACTTCATAAATGTCATGGTAGTGTTTATAAAAGGTGGAACGGGTCACGGGCGTCTCATCCAGAATGTCCTGGACAATAATTTTTTCAAACGGTTTCTCCTTCAGAAGCCGGATCAGGGCCTGCTGAATGGCCTTGTCCGTGCGGATATATTGTAAACTTTCAGCCATAACATCACCTCAAAAGCTGTTCAATTCATTAACTTAATGCAACCTGAATGGACTCTTAAACGAACCTGATATAACAATATTGGATACATTGTATTTTAAGTATACAAAATGTTCGACAACGTTATCAAGTGCAAGTTATTATTTCTTGTGTGCAATTAATGAAACCTTTAAATTAAAATCAGGAAAATGATTGGAAAAGTGAGTCAAGCAAAAAATCAGACAGGAGAACACAACCATGGCAACAAGACTCGCTTCTCTAGAACGTCCATGGATGCAGTTTTTCAGTGAAGAAGCAAAAGCTGCAACCATACCCGAAGAAACCATCTACCAGACCCTGCTCCGGGTCAACCAGAATTATCCATCTGACGTGGCAATCACCTTTTTCGACCGAAAGATTTCATACGGCGAATTATTGAATGGCATTGACCGTGCGGCCGCATCGTTTGCAGCGCTTGGCGTGCACGAAGGCGACTCCGTTGCCATTGCCTCCGTCAGTATTCCGGAAGTCGTTTACAGCTTCTATGCTCTGAACAAGCTCGGGGCAACCGCCGTCATGCTGGACCCCCGCCGCACCGGGGAAGAAATGAAGGCCTTTACCGACAAATCCGGATGCCGGATCTTCATGCTTCTGGATGTCTTTTATGACCAGCTGAAAGACTTTGTGGAAGCGGAACAGTTTGACAAAACGGTCATCCTGTCGGTCGACACGTCCATGCCCTTCATTGTGCGGACGCTGAAAAAACTGAAGATGCCGGCACCGAAAATTACATATACAGACACCCTGATCCCCTATTCCGAATTTGAAAAGATTGGTCAGGGCAACGTTACGGAAACGGTCGGATTCCGGCCGCAGCAGCCGGTTGCCATTGCGCTGACCGGCGGCACGACCGGGTTTCCGAAGGGCGTTGTACTTTGCAATGAAGGCTTCAATGCCATTGCACTTTCCTTTAAACATTGCGGTGTCACCTACGACCGCGGAGAAATGTTTATGGATATTATCCCCTGCTTCGCCTCCTACGGAATCGTTGCCAGCCTGCACATGCCGTTTGCCCTCGGACTGAACATCCTTCTGATTCCCAAGTTCGAAAAGGAAAAGGTCGGACACTACTTCAAAAAATATAAGCCGGAACACACCCTGATGGTTCCGGCACACTATGAAATCCTGATGCAGAGCAAGGAAATGGAAGGCTTTGACCTGAGTTTCTTCAAGACGGCAGGCTCCGGCGGTGACACCATGAACGTCGGCCTGGAGACCAAACTCAACAACTGGCTGAAAGCTCATGGATGCAAATATCCCCTCTCCCAGGGCTACGGCATGAGTGAAGTCAGCTCGGCGGCGTGCTGCTACTGCGCCGGAAACTTCAAATCCCTCAGTGTGGGCTATCCGCTTCTGACCAACACCATCGCCATTTTCCGTCCCGACAGCACCGAAGAGCTGCCGTACGGCGAAGAAGGCGAAATCTGCATGACCGGCCCGACCAACATGATTGCCTACATGGACGAGCCGGAGGAAACGGAAAAAGTCATGATCCGTCATCCGGACGGCAAAATCTGGGTCCATTCCGGTGACATCGGTTACATGGACGAGGACGGTTTCATTACCATCAAAGGCCGTATCAAACGAATGATCACCTCATTTGAAGGACATAAAATCTTCCCGGTTTACCTGGAGAGCATGATTGGCAAACACCCGGCGGTTGCCAGCTGTGCGGTCATTGGCGTTGCCGATCCGGACCACGCACAAGGGCAGATCCCCATTGCGGTGGTACAGCTTGCACCGGAAGCGGACGAGACAATGGCCCGAGCCTCCCTGCAGTCCCTGTTCAACGAAATTGAGGTCCGCAGCCGGCCGGCCGGCCTGGAAATTATTCCGGAAATGCCCCACATCGGCATGGGCAAAATTGACTATGCCGGTCTGGTGGACATGCTGACCGAACAGGTCAAGATCCATCCGGAAGACACACAGGCAAGCATTGCATAAGACCAAACGAAAAAGGCACCCGAAAGGGTGCCTTTTTTTGATTAGATATCATGGGTTTCCCGGCGGAATTCGTCATAGAGTGCCTCCGCCAGCTTTCTTGCAAGCTCCGGATCTTTGCCGCCCGCCGGCTGACCGTCCAGCCGGTCCGCTGCGGCACAGAACTTGGTGGTGCTGGTCACGAGGATTTCATCCGCGCTGCGGAGGTCGTCCAGTGTGAACGGTTCCTCCCGGACCGGGACACCGAGGTCTTTGCAGATGCGGATGAGGTGCGCCCGGGTAATGCCCGGCAGGATCAGGTTGTCCGTCGGAGCGGTCACCAGGACGCCGTCCTTGAGGATACTGACGTTGCTGTGCGCACACTCCGTGACGCGGTCACCGCGGTGGAGCACCGCTTCCCCGCAGCCGGCTTCCGCCGCGGCCTGGGAGGCCATGACTGCCGGAATGAGGTTCAGTGTCTTAATGTCACAGTGCAGAAAACGGGTGTCCTCCAGCGTAATGAGCTGGATTGGTTCGCCCGGCTTTTTCACTTCTTTGAGGGACATGGTGACCCAGAGATTCGGCTTGACATCTTCCCCCGGGAACAGATGGTTCCGGGACGCAGTCCCGCGGCTGGCCTGCCAGTAGATGAACAGGTCTCCGGGGTCCATCCGGTCCACGAGACCCTGGAGGATTTCATGAAGTTCCTCTTTCGTGTACGGAAGTTCCATCCGGAGTTTGGCCGCACTGCGGAAGAACCGGTCAATGTGGTCCCTCTCCGCAAATATGATACCGTTGCGGGCCACTGCGGCTTCGTACACTCCATCGCCAAAGAATCCGGCACGGTCGTTCATGGGAACCGTCATCTCCGACAGTTCCCCGACTTTTCCGTTATAGTATCCAAGTTCTTTCATGGGTCGTGCTCCCCTTTTTTGTTTTGCTACTCCTAGTGTACGACAAAGAGACGGTTATGGCAAAGAAAAAGCCATTGTGTCCCGGGACAGTAGAGTACCGGATTTACCCGAACAGAACCGGCACAAGGAACAGTCCAATGATGTTATTGAGAAAATGCGGAACGAAGCTGATGAGACAGTTGCCGGTCTTGCGGTACAGGATGGCAAAAAGGATGGCATCAATAAAGATGCCGCCAAGGTCCCACGCAACAATTCCGGGACTGCCTGCGGCAAAATGCGCTGCGGCAAAGAGCACGGCCCCGGCAATGGCGGCCGGCCAGAACGAAAAGAGCTTCATGCCCTTCCCCACAAAGAACGCGCGGAATTCAATTTCTTCACCGAGAACGGCAATGATCTGCGTAAGCAGCAGCAGAGGAAGCTGATTCAGTCCCGGCAAATTGACCCTCCCCAGCACATGGTTGATATAGGCGGAACCGAACACCGCTTTGCTCAGAAGCAGTTCGGCCGGGGACAACACAAGCATGAACAGAATCAGGAATAGAACGCCCGGCTTTTTCAAGTCCGAAAAGAACCGTTTGAAACTCAGCCCGGATTCTGAGTCGGGCGCTTTTTCAATGCTCTCAATGAGGAAGAAACACGCCAGGCCCGCAATGTGGATGGCAGCAGCGGCAATAACCGAAGACGTTGCTGCTTTGACCGCAACCGCAATTACCATGACCGCCATACCTATGAGCGTTATGACCGCAGTTTTGTCTTTTTTGAATGAATGAAGCATAAATTGATCTCCTTCAAATAGTACGGGCATAAAAAAACCCTGAAACCGTTGAGATTCCAGGGTTTTTGCGTTAAAAAAGAATGGATCAGAGCTTGCTGAATTCCAATTATCTCTTGGAGAACTGCGGAGCACGACGTGCGCCTTTGAGACCGTACTTCTTACGCTCTTTCATGCGCGGATCACGCGTCAGGAAACCGGCCTTCTTGAGTGCCGGACGAAGGCTTTCGTCGGCCTGCAGAAGTGCACGGGACAGGCCGTGACGGATGGCACCGGCCTGGCCGGTGACACCGCCGCCCTGTACGCGGCAGATGATGTCGTACTTTTCAGTAAGACCGGTCAGCTCCAGCGGCTGACGGACAATAAGCTTCAGGGTTTCAAGGCCGAAGTAATCGTCAATGTCACGGTCGTTGATGGTAATTTTGCCGGTACCCGGATAGACGCGAACGCGGGCAACGGAGCTTTTTCTGCGGCCAGTGCCGTAATAGTAATTGCTTTCGTACATTTAGGTGCCCTCCTTAAAATTCGCGAACTTCGGGTTTCTGAGCAGCATGCGGATGCTCGGCGCCCTTGTAGACATGCAGTCTGGTCAGCGCCTTGCGGCCCAGCGTGGTGTCCGGAAGCATGCCCTTGACCGCCTTGGTCACGACAAATTCCGGCTTCTCCGCCATAAGCTTGCTGTATTTGATTTTTTTCATGTTACCAATGTAACCGGTGTGATGATAGTACATTTTCTGATCCAGCTTGTTGCCAGTCAGAACGACTTTGTCCGCGTTGATGACAATAACGAAGTCTCCGCAGTCAACATGCGGGGCAAAGATGGGTTTATGTTTTCCGCGAAGAAGAGTAGCGGCTTCCGTAGCAAGGGTGCCGAGCGTTTTGCCTTCGGCGTCCAGTACGTACCATTTGCGCTCGAGTTCCGCGGCTTTCGGCATTGTAGTCGACATACCAGGTTCCTCCAAAAAAGATTTTTTTAGTGCCCGACTATCATAACACCGCGGTTTTCCCGTGTCAACGCAAAATTTTTGAAATTTTAATTTACATTTTGAATATCTCCTGTTTTCTCGTTTTTTCTCTGTTTTTTATGCGATTTACTCGTTCTCAAATTACGAAAAAATCTACAAAAAAAGACTGCCGGCAAGCGGCAGTCTCTTAAATATTGTAGTTATTCCAGTTCGAACTGGGCCTCCAGGTTGCCCGGCAGCTCGGCGTCCAGGCACTTGTCCAGGAGGTCCTGCGTTTCCTTCGGGACGTTGTACGGCGGGTTGTGGACGGCGTTGCCGCGGGCCACGACCAGGACCGGGTTCCGGAGGGCGCGGAGGTCCTCCAGCGGGTTGTCCTTTACGGCCAGGAAGTCGGCGCATTTGCCGGGCTCCAGCGAGCCGGTCTCCCCGTCTATGCCGACGATCTTTGCGTTGCCGAGCGTGGCAATGTGGAGCGTCAGCTTCGGGTCGAACGTGACCCACCGGTTGAAGTAGAACAGTTCTCTCCAGTACTCCCGGTGCGTAATGTACGGACAGCCGACGTCGTTGCCAAGCCCTAAGGCAATGCCGCTGCGGAGCGCTTCCCGCGCGCCGCGGACAATGCCCCGTCCCACAATGACCGAGTTCTCCACGTACATAGGGTTCTTCAGGATTTCTTCGCCGTAGACAATGAGCGGTACCAGCGGCGAGATGGTACAGATGTCCGCCGCGTTCCGGTCCTGAAAGAGCCGTACCAGTTCCGGGGACAGTTCCGCACCGTGCTCCACGGTGTCCACGCCGTTCTCCAGCGCCACCTTGACGCCTTCTGTACTCTCCACGTGCGCGGCCACCTGGAAACCGAGTTCATGGGCTTTGTCACAGCAGGCTCGGACGTATTCGGGCGGCATCCGCAGGACGGGTTCGCCGACGTCCGGAGCGTCCAGGACGCCGCCGGTAATCATCAGCTTGATGAGGTCCGGGTTCTGTCCGGCCACATCCTCAACCATGGCCACCGCTTCGTCCACGGACTCCGCGGCGCGGGCAACCGTGCCGACCATGTGGCCGTGCGGGACCGAGACGGCTTCGTTGGCCGCCAGGA